>JBGSHH010000280.1:0-1512 GCA_041752355.1 Pirellulaceae bacterium
GGCCAAGCGGCACAAGCATCGCTTCCATGTGCTGCACGTCTCGACCGCCGACGAAGTGCCGCTGGTGGCCGATCACGACAATCTCATCACGGCGGAAGTTTGCCCTCACCATCTGTTCTTCAACATCGATGACTACGAGCGGCTGGGAACCCTGGTGCAGATGAATCCCTCGCTCAAGACCGCCGCCGACAATGAAGCGCTCTGGAAAGCGCTCCTCTCCAATCGGATTCAAGTCGTCGCCACCGACCATGCTCCGCACACCATGGCGGAAAAAAATGTCGGTTACCCCAAGTCGCATTCCGGACTGCCCGCGGTGGAGAACTCACTGGCACTGCTGCTAAATCAAGTGAATGCGGGCGAGTGTACTTTGGAGCAAGTCGTGCAATGGATGTGCGATGCGCCGGCGCGGGTATGGGATATCGTAAACAAGGGGCGGATCGCGGTGGGTTACGATGCCGACCTGGTGTTGGTCGATATGAAGCTGCAACAGACGATCGACAACGCTACGCAGGAAACGAAAAGCCGCTGGAGTCCGTGGCATGGGGTGACGTTGCAAGGTTGGCCGGTGCAAACGTGGGTGATGGGGCATGAAGTCTTTCGCCAAGGGAAGTTCGATGAAACCCAGCGCGGTAGCGAAGCGATTTACGATCACGCGCTGGGGGGTTATTGGAAAACGCGCTGAAAGCGTGGCATAATCCGGGGCGAGTTGCTCTTCCTCTTCGCCAACTTTTACAGGGTCTCCGCCATGCTCCGCACCGTTGGGCTAGCCAGCTTGTCCTGTTTCATCGCCGGTTTACTCTGGGCCGCGCCGGTCGATCGCGATACGAAAGTTCGCAACGACAAAGCCGAAGTGACCGAAGCCGGCTTCTGGATCTATGACGATCTCGACAAAGGAATCGCGCTGGCCAAGCAAACGCGCAAGCCGCTACTGGTCGTCGTACGTTGCATTCCTTGCGAAGCCTGCGAAGGCTTTGACGCGCGCGTGGTCGATCGGGATGCGGCGATCAATGAGGTGCTGAACAAGTTTGTCTGCGTGCGGATCGTGAAAGGGAACGGCCTCGATTTGTCGCTCTTTCAATACGACTACGACCTTTCCTTCGCCGCATTCTTCATGAACGCCGATAAGACGATCTATGGCCGCTTTGGCACGCGGACCAAGGGTGCTGACGCCGCCAGTGAGATCACCATGGAAGGTTTTCGCAAGGCGCTCGATACCGCGCTCGCCTGGCACGCGGAGTATCCGCTCAATAAAAGCTCGTTCGCAGGCAAGAGTGGACCCGCCGTGAAACATCAGGTGCCGGAAGAGTTTCCTTCGCTCAAGCCGAAGTACACAGCCAAGCTCGACTATGAAGGCAAGGTAGCGCAAAGCTGCATCCATTGTCATCAGATTCGCGATGCCCAGCGACGCGAACTGCGCGAGGCCAAACTGCCGCTGCCGGAGGACGTGCTGTATCCCTACCCGATGCCGGACGTGTTGGGGCTGACACTCGATCCGCAAGAACTCGCCACGGT
>JBGSHH010000281.1:0-5650 GCA_041752355.1 Pirellulaceae bacterium
GCGGTGAGCATCACACCGAAGATCAGCAGCACCAGCGTGCCGCCGACATAAATCATGATTTGCATCGCACCGATAAACTCGCTCCCCGCCAGGAAGAACAAGCCAGCGGTCGCGGCGAGCGAGATGACCAGATAAAAGGCCATTCGCACCACATTGCTACTGAACAACACCGCTGCCCCAAAGAAGCAAGCGATAGCGGCGAACAGGAAGAAGAAGACCGAATGCCAGTTAATGGCACCGATCAACAAAGCATCGGCCAGCATGGTATTTGCCAGATTCACAGGTCACCTCCCGCAGCGACCTTGGCCACTTTGACCTCCACCGGAGCGGCAGGCGCCGCCTGGGGACTGAGCGTTCTGTCCGTCCAATGCTCGCGAACCTCGCCTGGCAAGTGAGCCGGAGCGATATCGTTAATTGAAGGAAAGCCCACCAACTGCCAGCCCAGGACGCACACGAAGCAAATACAAGCGATCGGCACGCAGTACTTCCAGCAGGTCGTCATTACTTGATCGATACGCAAGCGAGGCAGCGTCCACCGCACCCACATCATGACCGTGATGAAAATCACCGACTTACCGATAAAGTTCGCACAACCGGCCAGATTAGCGATCAGGCCAAACACAAATGGCCAAGCTGTGGCGTACGGATCCCACTGCCAGCCAATCGCTTGAAAAATCGGAATGGGGCCGTTCCAACCACCAAAGAACAAGATGGCGGCCAAACCGCTCACCAAGAACATCGAGCCATATTCGGCCATGAAGAAGAAGCTCCAGCGCAAGCCAGAGTATTCCGTCAAAAAGCCGGCCACCAGTTCGCTTTCCGCTTCCGCCAGATCAAAGGGGGCGCGATTTACGCTGGCCAAACCGCAAACGAAGAAAACCCAAAAGATGACGAAAGTAAACGGATCGTGAAAGATATACCAATTGGTGAACAGACCGGCTTGCTTTTCAGCGATAGTCGTCAGATTCATCGATCCGGCGAGCATCACTGGCACCAGCACGCACAATCCCAGCGGCACTTCGTAGCTCACAACTTGGGCCGCTTCACGCATGGCACCAAATAGCGACCACTTCGAACCCGATGCGTAGCCACCCAAGATCACGCCGAAGACTTCCAATCCCAACACCGCCAAAATGAAGAACACGGCGGTATTGGTCAGCACGCCCACCCAGCCGTACGCAAATGGCAAGGCGATATAGGCCGTGTAACTGGCGGCAAAACTGATGTACGGAGCGAACTTAAAGAGCAGCGCGTCGGCATTGCCGGGCATTAAGTCTTCTTTAGTGATGAGCTTCAGGCCGTCTGCGAGCGTTTGCAGCCAGCCGAACGCACCACCCACACGGGTCGGTCCCAGGCGGTCTTGAATGCGACCGGAAACCTTCCGTTCCATCCAAATAAAGACCAGGGCGCCCACCGCCACTACGTTGATTAGCAGAAAGCAGTGAATGCCAGCAGCTAGCAAGTAGGCCAGCTCCCAAGGCAATCCGAGGCTATGAAATTGCTCAGCCACGCGGTCTTCCGATCGTGCAAGGTCAAAGCGTAAAGGGTTTTACGGCAATACTTTAGCGAGGCGTAACACGGTTAGGCGTTCGCCGCACAGGTGCTTCTGGGCACCTATCCCCGGCGAAAGATTGTGAAATATCGCACAAGGCACAAGTCGTCGGCAAGCCCCCGCCCCGCAAAAACTGTCTCCGATTCCTTCTCCCTGCTTCGCGCCTGGCGATTTATGCCGCCTCGCTCTACCTTGTAACCTGCTCGCTAGTCCGAACCCCGACCTCAGAATCCTCCATGCCACCCAGCGCCGCCTACCTCCACGTACCCTTTTGTAGGCATCGCTGCGGCTATTGCAACTTCACAGTGCTGGCGGGACGAGACGATCTCGCCGACCGCTACCTCGACGCACTGGCAGCGGAATTAGCGGCGCTCCAATCGCCGCGCGCCGTCAGTACTATTTTTCTCGGCGGCGGCACCCCCACGCAGTTGACCCTCCCTCAGTTGAGCCGCCTGCTCGCGCTGGTGCAACAATGGTTTTCGCTGGCGGACCGCGGCGAGTTCAGCGTCGAAGCCAACCCCCGCGATTGCTTGGATCTAGATAAGTTGCGCCTGTTGCGCGCCCAGGGAGCCACCCGCCTCAGCTTGGGAGCCCAGTCGTTCGACAGCACCAAGCTCGTCTTGCTCGAGCGCGACCACGATGCCGAAATCATTCGACAAGCGGTCGAAAACGCGCAGTCGCTCGGCTATGACGTTTCGCTCGATTTGATCTTCGGCGTGCCTGGCGAAACACTGGCAGGCTGGCATCGCGATCTTGAGCAAGCGTTTGAGCTAGCGCCGCGACACCTTTCCACGTATGGACTAACGTTTGAGAAAGGGACGACGTTTTGGGGCCGCCTGGCGCGCGGCGAACTCACGCAGGCCGGCGAGGAACTCGAGCGCGAGATGTACCTGCTGGCGCTGGACTCGATCAGCGCCGCTGGCTTTGAGCATTATGAAGTTTCTAATTTCGCTCGCCCTGGTTATCGCTGTCGGCACAATGAAACGTATTGGCTAGGAAAAGAATACTTCGCCGCCGGTCCGGGCGCCGCGCGGTATCTCGACGGCGAGCGTTCGATGAACCATCGCAGCACCACCACCTGGATGCAACGCGTCCTCTCTGGTCATTCGCCGATTGCCGAACGCGAAGCACTTTCCGCGGAAGAGACCGCCCGCGAGCGCTTGGTCTTTGGCTTGCGCCGCTTGGATGGCTTGGATATTGCGGCGTTTGCTCGTGAGACCGGCTATACGATGGAGGCGCTCGTCGGTCAGCAATTGGCCGACTTCATCGCGCAAGGCTTGTTCACCACGACCGACGGCCAACTCAAGCTCACCCGCGCCGGCCTGCTCGTCAGCGATTCGATATGGCCGTATTTTTTGCGATAAGCCGTCGACCTATCGTCTTTGTTCGCGGTGCGAACGACTGTCAACCAACTCCGCCAATTCACCTAGCGAATGATCGATGCGATCGGCTTGTTCCGGCGATAGTGGCCGCTCGCCAAAGCGCACGCGATAGAAGGCTTCGGTGATTTGCTCTGGCAGCGTGCGCAGCCCATCAGCTTCCGGTTCCAAAACGGCCAAGCGCTCGCCTGCGAGCAGGGCGAACTCGCGCTGCGTTTGCACGGCGGGGCGGTGAATATCGAGTTTCGCCAGCAACGTCTCCAGACGAGCATAAAACTCGACAATGCGTCGCGGCAGTTGTTCGTCGTCGCGAGTGCGCCCCTGCCACCAACCGCGCAGCCAGCGCGAAAGCGGCAGCAGCGCCTGATACAACAAGACAGCCGCCGCGCAAATGATGATCGCTCCCAAGCCTGCCCGCCAACTGAACCAGGCGGTTGCTTGTTCATCGATCTGCCAACCGACCAGGGCGAGAGCCGCGGCGATAACCCCCTGAAATTGATCGGCGGGCAACATGCTGCCCAGCGCGGAACTGGCTTGTTCAGCGAGCGGCGCGTAGATGTTATTGGCTTGACGCTCGGAGTTCAGCCCCAGCACGTAGTCATCCCACAACAACTGCGCGTAATCCATCACATCTCCCAGCCGCGCGAGCATACCAACCCCAATGCCTAGCTGCGCGTCTTCATCGGAAGCGGGCGTGGGATCGAGCCGCATCCAGGCGCCCTTGGGACTGACCAACTCCGCTGGCAAGACATTGGCTGGCACCTGATCGGGTTCCAAATAGGCTTCCACCCAAGCGTGTGCGTGCAATTGTCGCACGTAGTAATAACCGCCGACGAGATTATGTTCGCCTCCCTTGTAGCCCACCACCATCCGCGCCGGAATGCCTTGGCTGCGGAGCATCAAGCACAGTGCGCTGGCGAAGTATTCGCAATGGCCGGTGCGATGATTGGCGATGAAATCCTCGATTGGATCGACCCCTTTGGTGCGCTGCACTTTGCTGAAATCGAGCGTGTATCTGTAGGCATTGGGGGTACGAAAGTGATCCTGCAATAACCGCGCGATCACATCGCGCTCTTGCTTATCGATCTTATTGACGATGCGATCCGCCGTGGCGATGAGCGTGGGAAAACGCTCGCGATCGAGTTGGAGCAAGTAGCCGTGCTCGGGGTTAATTTCATATTCCAAATTGACACGGAGCGTTTCATCATCCGGCGCGCTATAAGGAATGATCGGTAACTGCCAGCCTTCGCGAAAGCCCGTGCTAGCCACGGTATAGTTGAAGAGCCGCGGTGAATTGCCGGAGTAATCAACCAGACGCGATAGCTGTCCGGTACGACGGTCGAAGCGAAGCGCACGCGGAGTGTTTTCGGTTTTGAAAACTAGCGGGGTGGAGAAGAGCAAGGTTTCGCCACCGGTGGCTTGCGACGTTTCTTGCAGAATGTAGGGCACATTCTCCGGCAAGCTTGTGAGTCGCAGGGGCTTGCTGCCGTGACTGTTGCTCCACCGTCCTTCGCCATCCTTGGCATCGTAATCGGTGAGAATTGTGCCATCAAAATATGGCTCGCCGGCCACCACGAGGGGCTTGTCGCTATCGGGCGAGCGAAAGGTGACGCGCATCACGATCTGATCGCTTTGCCGAATCTCGCCCCGTTCGTTGAGTTTGACTTCCTGCGTAAAGCCGACCGTGGAACCACCTTCACCTCGTCCTTGCCAGACGGAATCGCTCGTGCGCGGCACGCTATAAAACAGCACCACGGTGAACACGAGCGTCACCAGCGAGAGTCCGGAGATCTGCCGAAAGAAGGTCCAGCCGAGCCACCCTTGCGCGAAAGCATGGGCCGGTGTCGTCGAGGTCGCGACAACGGGATCGCCTCGCAAGCGCCGCCGGAGACTGCGAACTTTGCTATTCGGCGGGACGGTGGCGAGTGCGTTCTCCCACACGCAGTAGCGGCGGCTTTCGCGATAAAACAAAAACAACGCCAGCGTCGCAAACGCCAGCAGCATGTAAATCACCAGCAGCACGCCGAATTCGAATCCCAAGTTGAGCGCTGCCGCCACCACCACTTGCAGCAAACTTAGCACCGCCAGTTGCCAGTAGCGCAGTTCGTTCTTCTGCTGATAGAGCAAAACGATCTGCAGATAAACCAACAAGTTGGCGATGGCCAGCAGTTGTTGATCGCTGGCATTGCTCCAGAAGTTAAACGTCGTGTAAGCGACGGCGATCATCGCGATGATCGTCGCTACCAGCGTATTAAGACGAAACCAGACCAGACGATCGGTAAAGATGACGCTGGTGATCGCGGCGAAGATCGCCAGCACCGGCAACACTGGGCTGCGCTGCCCCATGCCCAGCAGCAACGTCCCCAGCGCCGTCAAGCAAGCGACATGAATCTGTAGTAGTCGTTCGATGGGCATGGTATCTCGTGGGGTGACTTCCTTCACCTCTGTCTGTGGGAGAGGTCGCCGTCTCAGCGGCGGGTGAGGGTCCGGCGTTGCTGACGATCCATTCTCTAAACCCTCAATCTATCGAAACACTCATCCGGCTTCGTTCCTCAGCCACCTGCTCCCACAGGGAGATGGATAGTCTTCTTACTCACGCGCTCACTCCAAACTAAACACGGTCGCAAACTCCTCACTCGTCACATCGACCCAAATACTTCTCGCCAGCGCCGCCTGCTGCCGCGCACCTTGGCCTGTCACCACCGCCGCCAACTGCTGT
>JBGSHH010000282.1:0-2560 GCA_041752355.1 Pirellulaceae bacterium
CGCGGGATCAACCTCGCGGTGAAGCATGGCGAGTGCGTGTTCTTGGCCGGGCCATCGGGGAGCGGTAAAACCACACTTCTGTCCATCCTGGGGTGCATTTTGACGCCCGATTCGGGCAGTGTGAAGCTCCTCGGCGACGAAATCTCCGAACTCAACAACCGGCAGCGAACACTACTGCGTCGCGATCGCATCGGCTTCGTTTTCCAAAAATTTCATCTCATTCGCGGACTAACCGCGCTGGACAACGTCTGCGTGCCGCTGCAACTGCGAGGCGAGCCGGTGCGCCGCTCACGCGAGCGAGGCAAGGAGTTGTTGGCCTCCGTGGGTTTGGCGGAGAAGATGTCGTCCTACCCTAAGAACCTCAGCACCGGCCAATGCCAGCGTGTTGCTTTGGCGCGAGCTCTGGCCGTCGATCCCGAGATCATTCTGGCCGACGAGCCGACCGCCTCGCTCGACTCCCATAGTGGCAACGACGCCATGACGCTGCTCCGCAAACTTACGACCGAACACGGCAAGACCGCCATCGTGGTTACGCACGATCCTCGCATCTTTCATTTCGCCGATCGCGTTTGTCACCTGGACAACGGTCAGCTCAGTCACGAATACGCGCCACAAGCGCTGCAGGTCCAGGGGTAAAACTATGTTGCGATATCTCGCCATCATGCTCGGTGTTACGCTGATCGTCACCGTAGGCTTTTTGCTCGACGCCCAATCGCAAACGCCAGTACCGCCGCGCGTTGAAGCGCCCGAACCAACCAAGATCTTCGCGCCTGGTCGCGTCGAAGGGAGCACGCAAGAAGTCGAACTTCGTCCTCAGCAGCGCGGCCAGATCGTCGCGCTGCCTGTTCGCGAAGGAGACCTGGTCCAGCCTGGGGATGTCTTGGTGCAACTCGATGGACAGCAGTTCGAGCATGAGATCGCGCTCGCTCGCGCCGAACTCGCTTTGGAAATGGCCCAACGCGAACGCCTCAAGAACGGCGCCCAGAGCTTTGAACGTGACGAAGCCATCGCGCTGTATAACTCCAAAGTTGCCGAATACGATCTCGCCACGCTGGCCTATAACCGCCTGCAACGCCTCCGTACCGAATCCGCCGTCTCGCAGCAGGAACTCGACGACCAACGCAGCAAGATGAAATCGATGGAAGCGCAAGTGCAAGCGGCCAAGTCGCGCGCGGAGTTGCTGGCCGCGCCCGCCCGCGAAGACGAGCTTTTGATCTCCGCTTCCAAGATTGCCGCCGCCCAAAGTCGCCTCGAATTGGCCCAAGTCATGCTCGACCGCTCGACGCTCCGGGCGGTTGTTCCCTGTCAAATCCTCAAGATCAATGTCGAACTCGGCGAGCTAACGGGTCCCGATGCTGCTGAGCCAACCTTTGTCTTGGCCGATACCCGTCGCTATCGTGTCCGCGCTTTTGTGGAAGAGCTTGACGCGCCCCGCGTCCAAGTTGGCCAGCCTGTCACCGTCGTCGCTGATGGTCTTCGCGATGCGAAATTTACCGGCAAGGTGACGCACCTCAGTCCGCGTATGAGCGCCAAGCAAATCTGGAGCGACTCGCCAGCGGAGCGATATGACACAAAAGCCAGAGAGATTTGGGTTGATCTCGACTCGGGGGAAAACCTGGTGGTTGGTTTGCGCGTCGATGTGCTTATTGACACGTCCTCCCACTAGGGTGAGACAATCTTACCCAGTCTAAAAAATCGTTAAGATTGCGCGACTCCGCGTGGTTCCGTTGCGGAAATAAAGCTACAATTCACTGGAGAGTGCAGGGGGATATCTATTAGCGCTGATGGTACGTAAACATCGGTGCGCTGCACCATCTCCGACACTGCTCTTGTGTGGAGATTTCGCTGGCGATGCAAGCTTCGCTTTCCAAACCGTCCTATCACCGGCTGCGCAAAGCATTGAGCTTTGAACAGCGCTTCTGGCCTACAGGCGTGGTGATGTTGGTCGATTTGGCGTTGCTCACATTTGCCTTTTATCTTGGCACGCGCGATTCGTGGTTGGCCTACTGCTCCGCGCAGCCGTTGTTCGTGCTCGTCTTCTTTCATAACTTCGCGATCCTGCACGAAGCGGGTCATGGCAATCTCTCGCGGAGCGAAACGGTCAATACGCTCACCGGTTATTACTCCAGTATCCTGTGCTTTTTGCCGTACTTTCCTTGGAAGTACATCCATGCCGAGCATCACACCTGGGCTGGCAATGTGCAGAAAGATCCGACGCTCAAACTCGTGCGCGACTTCGAGCAATCGCAGTACATCAAGAACTCCGTCCTCAGATTTGCCTGGCGATCGTGGTTGCCGCTCCTGGCATTGGGACAACACCTGGTGTTTTGGACCTATCCCCTTGGCCTGCTATGGAATGGCCGACTCCATGGCAAGCGACTCACCGGCGCGGTCACCTCCGTGGCGATTCTGGCGATTGCGTACACGTCGCTTTACATCTGGTTTCCGACGGTGTTCAATCTGCGCGTTTTTGGTCCCTCGCTGTTCATCTATCTGGTTTGCGTAGAACTCGTCAATTTCCCTCATCATCTCGGTGCCGGATTGTTCGAGCACACTCATG
>JBGSHH010000283.1:0-4612 GCA_041752355.1 Pirellulaceae bacterium
CCAGGCTAATCGCCACGCAAATGGCAAATACTTTGCAGCGCATCGTTGCCCCTCATTCGTTTTCACTCAGCCACTGCGACTTGGCGCGACAGCATTCGGGACAGAACCTTATCAACGCCAGCGTGGCCTCGTTATCGGTAACATCGCCACCTGCCAGCGGGAACTTCGCGCTCCTGGCGCGTGTGTAGTCTCCAGTCCAAGAGACATGGGCCAGCGTGATTTCCTGCGTCGCGCCGATTAGTTCGCGATCATGAACGGGGCATGGTCCTGAATGAACGTGCCGCAGGTCGACCGCTTGAACCGTCGGAGGAGGCGGAGATGATTCACAGCCAAGATTCGCTAGACATAGCAAAGTGATTGCGATCCGAGACATGCTCGCACCCACTGCTCCTGCAAGACAGACAAGAATGTCCGCCCCGCCTAGTTCTTCTCCGCCGTGCTATCGCCATTTTTTCGCAACAGATGACGCTGCAGGTAGTGAGCCCGTTCGATGTTGCGGTCGGCGGTGTCAAGTTCCGAACCGCGCAGTTTCTGCAAATGGGCCGGCTGTGTGTGGATGAAAAGTTTATTGACCGTGGGGATTTCCAAGTCCTCGATCAAGCCGAGATTGATCCCCATTCGCACGCTAGAGAGCAAGTGCATCGTCTCTTCGCTGCTGATAGTTTGGGCCGTGCAGAGGATGCCATAGGCACGGCTGACCCGGTCGTGCAAATCCTTCTGACTCTCTTTGATCAAGAACTCGCGGGCGCGACGTTCGTAATCGATCAACACCGGCACCACATCGCCGACCTGGCCGAGCAGCGTTTCTTCGCTGCGACCGAGCGTGATTTGATTACTGATTTGGTAGAAATCCCCCATCGCTTGCGAGCCTTCGCCATACAAGCCGCGGACGGCCAGGCTGATTTTTTGCAAGCTGCGAAAGACTTTGTCGATCTGGCGCGTGATGACCAGCGCCGGCAAATGCAGCATTACACTCACGCGCATGCCAGTGCCGACATTCGTGGGGCAGGCGGTGAGGTAGCCAAGTTGCTCATGGAAGGCGTAGTTCAGGCGTTCTTCCAGCAGATTATCGATCTCGTTGATTTGATCCCAGGCCGCCTTCAAATCCAGACCGCTATGCATCACCTGCAGGCGGAGATGATCTTCCTCGTTGATCATCACGCTGAAGGTTTCGTCGGTGTCGATAGCGACGCCGCGCGCCCCTTCGGTATCGGAAAGCTCGCGGCTGATAAGTTGGCGTTCGACCAAGAATTGACGATCGACCGTGTTAAGGCTGGCGACATCGACGTACATCAATTTGCCGGACCACGGTCCGACGCGATCGATTCCGGTGCGCACGTTCTTTTCAATCGCCACGCGGTCCTGCGCGGTGCAGCGGCGAATAAAAGGAAAGTCGGCCAGATTGCGGGCGAGCCGAATGCGCGTGCTGATCACGATGTCCGACTCCGGTCCGGAACCACGCAACCATTCACCACAGCGACTCGCCAGTTCGTCCAGTTTCACAAGAATATTCTTTCCGACGTTGGTTCGGTTACTCGGGAGGCCCCTCTTCGAGGAAACTAGCGCGTCATGCTAGGCTCCCGTCCCCTCGTTTTCAATCTGGCGGATCTGATCGCGAACGCGCGACGCCCCTTCGTAGTCTTCTTTTTCGATGGCGTCCTTCATTTCGCGGCGCAGGCGAATGAGGTCGGTGCGACGATCGGTCCCCTGGGCTCCCCGTTGCGGATGCTTACCTACATGATTCGTGTCGCCATGGATATTGACCAGTAGCGGCTCTAGTTCCTGCGCGAAGCAAACGTAGTCGTGGGGGCAACCTAAGCGACCTTGGTGACGAAACTCGTAAAACGTGATGCCACAAATGGGGCAAGCACGCTGATCGAGTTCCGCCAATTCCTGGGCGGTTTGGCCCAACTTGATTTGCTTGTTCAGGGCGGCGGTCACCGAGGGAGGCGCTTCCACCGGCTCCTCAGGCTGGGTCAAATATTGCTTGGCATGCTCTTCGCAGAGGTGCAATTCTTGCGGCGTCGGGCCGGTTAACTCGGTGATATGGAAAGTCGCCGGTTTTTCGCAATGTTGACACTTCATGGGCGACACCTACTTCCGCCTGCGGATCGAATGCCAAACTATCCGTTAAATTTGCTGCAAATCTTTGCCAGACAAGACGATACACGCCTAGACACGGCTCTGAGGATTCTATCAGCGATGGTCTAAGTGTCAAGTTAAGAGGAATGCAGTTGGGGAGCCAATTGTCGCCTTGGCGAGTCGCTGTTACTCTTGAGTCTGAACCAACTTCTGGCTGGCGTTGTCAGGTTTGGACGCCCCTGGCAACTTCCCACCGCGAACCAGAGAAATCGCATGTCGCACGCCCCTGATTTTGAATCTTTTCAGCGTTTAGCTGCCGAGCATCAGTTGGTGCCAGTCTATCGCCGACTCCTGTCCGACGCCTTAACCCCCGTCACCGCCTTTCACAAAATCGATCATGCCCGCGGCGCTTGCTTGTTTGAAAGCGTCATTGGCGGGGAAAAAGTGGGGCGATATAGCTTCCTGGCGGCGGACCCGTTCTTTCATATTAGCGCCCACGGCCAGCAGGTGACCGTTTCCGAAGGGAATCACGTTAAACAATTTGTCTGCGACGATCCACTGGAAGAACTACGTCGCCGTTTGCATCAAGTTCAAGCCGCCCATTTGCCGGAGTTGCCACCTTTTTGCGGCGGCGCGATCGGCTACGCTGGCTACGATGTGGTGCGTTACACCGAAAAACTCCCCAACGCTCCCATCGATGACCGCCACCTGCCCGACTTGTCGTTTGGCTTCTATGACGAGATGGTGGTGTTCGACAATGTCGATAAGACGATGTACGCCATCGCGCTGGCGCGACTCGATTTGTTCGAAGGCAATGCGAAAGCGGCCTATGACAATGCTTGCCTGCGCGTGGATCAGTTGGTGAATAAGCTTTCTTCCGGCACCGATTTGCCTCCGTCGGATATTGCCACGCGAGGCGAGCCGACGATTGCTTATCGCTCTAACTTCACGCCGGCCCAGTTTGAAAACGCAGTCCATCGCTGCGTCGAATACATTAAGGCAGGCGATATCTTTCAGGTCGTGATTAGTCAGCGCTTGGAAGTCGATATCGCGGTCGATCCGTTTGAGATTTATCGTACATTGCGTGTGGTGAATCCCAGCCCGTTCATGTTCTTTGTGCGCACACCGGAAGTGACCCTCGTCGGCAGTTCACCGGAGATCATGTGCCGCGTGGTCGATGGCAAAGTCACTGTGCGTCCGCTGGCTGGCACCCGCAAGCGAGGCCAAACGGAAGAAGAAGATCGCCATTTGGCAGCGGAGTTGATGGACGACCCCAAGGAGCGCGCCGAACATGTGATGCTGGTTGATCTGGGGCGCAATGATCTGGGGCGTGTGGCCAAGTACGGCTCGGTGCAGCTCTCGGATGTCATGGTGATCGAACGCTATAGCCATGTCATGCATATCACATCGAACGTTACCGGCGAGTTGGCTCCGCAGTACGATGCGTTTGACGCCTTGCGTGCTTGCTTGCCAGCGGGAACCGTCTCGGGCGCGCCGAAAGTACGCGCCATGCAGATCATCGACGAACTCGAACCACATCGTCGCGGCCCCTATGCCGGCGCGGTTGGATATCTCGATTACAGCGGCAACATGGACACTTGCATTGCCTTGCGAACGATTGTCATTCATGATCAAAAGGCCTACGTGCAAGCTGGTGCTGGCATTGTCGCCGATAGCGATCCCGCCAGCGAATATCAGGAAACCTTAAACAAAGCTCGCGGCCTGCTGAAAGCGATTGAGCTTACGCAGCAACGCCTGGAAAACGATTAGTCATGAGGCAGGGCATTCCTGCCTGCCATTTTTAAAAACGACAGACAGGAATGTCTGTCCAACCAAAGCACAAAAACATGATTTACGTCATCGCCACCATCGAACTGGTTCCTGGAAAGCGCGCCGCCTTCCTCCAAGCGTTCCACGCCAATGTTCCGGCGGTGCTCGCGGAAGATGGCTGTATCGAGTACGTGCCGACCGTCGATTTGCCTACCGCGATTCCGGCGCAGGGCGAAGAGCGGGTTGATGTGGTGACGGTGGTGGAGAAGTGGGCGGATGTCGAAGCGCTCGAAGCGCACCTCATCGCGCCGCACATGATCGCTTATCGGAGCAAGGTGAAAGATTTAGTCGCCCGCGTGGAACTGCAAGTGTTGGAGCCAGCGACTTAATGACCAGTTCCACTTCGCCCACGCGTTTGATCCTCATCGGTGCCGGACCGGTGGGACAGCACACCGCTCGTCTGGCCGCCGCGCTCGATTTCGCGGTGACGGTAATCGATGATCGCGTCAGCTTGCTGGATCCACAAAACTTCCCCCAGGGCGTGACGTTGTTAGCCGGCGCTGTGGAGGATGTGCTGCCGCAATTGGCAACGACCACTGCCGATTTCGTCGCCATCATTTCGCAAGTTTGGCAGCGCGACGCGCTCGCCCTTAAGCTCCTCATCGATCGCCCCCTGGCTTATTTGGGCATGATCGGTTGTCAACGCAAACTGGCAGACGTCTTACCCGGTTTGGCGGCCAGTGGCGTGCCGCAGGCGCAA
>JBGSHH010000284.1:0-13342 GCA_041752355.1 Pirellulaceae bacterium
ATCGCTATGAACTGCGGCAAATCCTGCATCACAGTCGCTTAACGGAAACGGACTACGGATTGGATTATGATGTCGCGGTCGAGGATCTTGGCACGCGAATCTCAAGGAAGGTGATTGCAGGTGTCGTACCATTGATCCATGAACTGATGACGCTTGGTGTTAATATTCATTCGCTGCAAACTCCTGACCATTTCGATAGTTGTCTTGTCAATTCTCCTATCGAGTGCTATCTAGCCCCCGGAAGACTGCCGCATTTAGAAAACGAAGACTGATCACGCCCAATCCGCCTCGGCACGGCGGACCTAATGACAATCCACTGGCCCTTGACGCAAGCTACAACTATCATGCAGGTTTACCCTTTGCTCAACCGACTCGCTAGGGTGTGCTGATCGCGTGAATGCCCGCATGATTCAACTTCGAGGGGTCGAAGTCCACAACCTGAAAAGTGTGGATCTCGACCTGCCACATCACCAACTCATCGTGTTCTGCGGCCGTAGCGGCTCAGGAAAGACGAGTCTGGCGCTCGATACGCTCTATGCCGAAGGGCAACGGCGGTATATCGAGAGTTTTTCCGCTTACACGCGGCAGTTCTTGGAACGCCTGGAGAAACCGGCCGCCGAGCGAATCGATGGTCTGCCACCTGCAATGGCGGTGACGCATAAGAATGCCTCGCGTTCCAGTCGTTCGACGATTGGCACCGCCACCGAAACCTCCGACTACTTACGTCTGCTATTCGCCAAATTGGGCCGCACGTTCTGCCCCGATTGCCAATTGGAAGTACAAGTCGATTCGCCTGAAAGTGCTGCCGCGCGGATCGCCGCGCTCCCCAACGATGCCAAGGCAATGATCGTGATCGCGCGGCAAGTCACGCGTGACGATGTGACGATGCTCGCGAGTGAACTCATCGAAGATGGCTTTGTGCGTGTGATCGCTGGTGGGCAGACGTTGAATCTGGCCGATGCGCCCGCGGCGCTGGCCAATCTCATCGGCGAGCAGCCGGAGACGATTTATGTCGTGGTCGATCGACTGACGAGCGGTACAGCGCCCCAACGCGTGCGCGATTCGTTCGAGACGGCGCTCAACAAATGGGATGGCCAATGTTACGCGCTGATCAATCAACCGCTGGCAAGCGGGCGCGAACAAATGGTCGACGGCCAAGCCTGGTATCGCATCGGTTTCAGCCGTGCGCTGATGTGCGCCGGTTGCGAGCGGATATTTCATGCGCTGGAACCTCGCCTGTTTAGCTTCAACAGCCCGCTGGGTGCTTGCCCCACCTGCGAAGGCTTTGGCAATGTGATCGACATCGATATGGAGTTGATTGCTCCCGATCCGACCAAGACGTTGCGGGAAGGAGCAATAGCGCCGTGGAACACGCCTGCTTATACGCACGAACTAGAAGAGTTACTCGCGCTCGCCGACGACTATCATTTGCCGGTCGATGTTCCCTTTCGCGATTTGGCACCGGAGCACTTGCAGCTCATTCGCGAAGGGGTGCCAGAGCGCAACTTCGGTGGGCTGAAGGGCTTTTTTGCATGGCTCGAACGGCATAAGTACAAGATGCATCTGCGCGTGTATCTCAGTCGCTGGCGGACTTATCGCGAATGCCCCACCTGTCACGGCGCGCGGCTCAATTCCGATGCGTTGGCGGTGCGCGTGGGCAATCACAATCTCGCCGAACTGGCCGCCATGAGAATTGGCGATGCGTTGCAGTTCTTTCGACAATTGGAGCTTACTGAAAACGAGCGCGCGAAGAGTCGCGTGATGCTCGCGCAGGTCCAAGCCAGGCTAGCGTATTTGACTTCGGTCGGACTTGGTTATCTGTCGCTTGATCGCACGCTCCGCACACTCAGCGGCGGCGAAGCGCAGCGCGTGGCGCTCACGTCAGCGCTGGGCTCGAACCTGGTCAATATGCTCTATGTCCTCGATGAACCTTCGATTGGCCTGCATCCGCAGGATGTCGAGCAACTTAAAGACGCCATTGTCGGTCTGACGCGCCGCGGCAATACAGTCGTGTTGGTCGAGCATGAGGAATCGATGATTCGCGCCGCCGATCAACTCGTCGAGATTGGCCCCGGTGCCGGCGAGCGGGGTGGGAAAGTCGTCTATCAAGGCTCGCTGGCCGGAATGCTGGCGTCGCCGGATAGCTTGACCGGCGAGTATCTCAGTGGTCGCCGCGGCGTTTCGATTCCCGAACAGCGTCGTCCTGCCACGCATGGTCGCGTGCGACTCAAAGGCGCGCGGGGGAATAATCTCAAGGACATCAACGTCGAGTTTCCGCTGGGCTTACTTTGCCTCGTGACGGGCGTCAGCGGCGCTGGCAAGAGCACGCTCGTGCAAGATACGCTCTATGGCGCGCTCTGTCGCCGCAAGCGCAAAGACGGTGGCAAGCCGCAGCCTTACGACGATGTCTTCGGCGATGGTCAGATCGACGATGTGGTGCTGGTCGATCAAAGCCCGATCGGCCGCTCGCCGCGCAGCAATCCGGTGACGTACATCAAAGCCTTCGACGAAATCCGACAGGTCTTTTCCGATACCGTCGAAGCACGCACGCGCAATTTCACGGCCGGGCATTTCAGCTTCAATGTCGATGGCGGTCGTTGCGAAGCGTGCGAAGGTGATGGCTACGTCGAAATCGATATGCAGTTCTTGGCCGATGTCTACATGAAGTGCAGCCAATGCCATGGTTCACGTTACCGCAAGGAAGTGTTGCAGGTGACCTATCGCAACAAGAATATCGCCGAAGTGCTGGAAATGACGATCCGCGAGGCTTTCTCGTTTTTTCGCGGACAACCAAAAGTGCAAGCCAAACTGAAGAAGCTGATCGATGTCGGTCTCGACTATTTACGATTGGGACAACCAGCCAATACGCTTTCGGCAGGCGAAGCACAGCGTTTGAAGCTGGCTGGCTATCTGTCGGCGGCCATGCGACATCGGACGCTTTTCATTTTGGATGAGCCGACGACCGGACTGCACTTCGCCGATATCGTGCAATTGCTCGATTGCTTCGAAGCGCTCATTAACGTGGGACACTCGTTGATTGTGGTCGAACACAATCTGCAAATGATGAAGGCGGCTGACTATATCATCGATCTCGGCCCCGGCGCTGGCGATGCTGGAGGCGAAGTGGTGGCGCAAGGCACACCAGAAGAGATCGCTCGCAATCCCAATTCCGCCACCGGTCGGGCACTCGCTGAGGCGCTCGCTCGTCAACCGCAGGGCGAAGTCGCTTAACAGGAAACGGCTGGCTGTGTCGCAAACGTCTGCTCCCCACATCGAGATCTTTCACGGTTCGGCCGCGAACAACCTGGCCTATGTCTATGCGCGCTGCGAGCCGCCGCGCGCTGGCTGCGCGTTGGTCGGCACGTTGCACGGGCCGCACTGTTTGCATAGCACGACACTGCCCGCCACGCTGACGTTTCGCGATCAAGGCCCTGGCGAGTCGCTGCTCGCGCTAGCGAAGTTACCGGATCCTTGCTTCTGGTCGCCGGAAATGCCAGCGCTCTATACCGCAAGCTTGGAATTGCGGTGCGGTGAGGAGATACTTGCAGGTGTATCCAGCAATTTCGGTATTCGGGCGTTTGGTCCGCGCGGTAAGTTTTTTTATGAGCAAGGCAAGCGATTCGTGATTCGCGGGCAAAGATACAGTGGTGAGCGTGACGCTGCGCTCGATCTACTTGCGTGGCACGATTCGCCTGCGGCAATGCTGGTGGCAAATCCCGACGATGCGCTTTGCGAGGAAGCCTCGCGCGCAGGCGTGCTACTGATTGCCGAGGTCGCCAGCGAAACGAGTCGCTTCGAAGAAGAATTGCGCCGGTTGGCGTGTCACGCCGCCGTGGCGATCATCGCCGTGCGCGGAACGCTGGCGATCGAGAAAGCGTGGCGCAAGTTGGCGCCCAATGTCGTGCTGGCGAGAATGCTGCGGCGCGGTGAGTTGCCGCCGCCTGGTGATCAAGGCGAAGCGCTAATCGCGGAGGTGGATGAGCCAGCGCAGTTCGCGGCGCGTTTCGCGGGAACATCGCAACCCATCATCGCCTATCGTCCGCTAGATGAAACGGTTGATCTCGAATCGGCCCGCGCTGCTAGCGATCAGCTGCAAGCCGCACTGGCGCCACACGGCGACTTCGCAGGCTATCTTGTGTAATGGCCGTGCCGTAGGATGAATCTACCGCTCCGTTTGGGAACCCATATTCCTTTGGCCACGACGTTCACTCTTTGAGAAGGACCGATCGCCAGATCCATCCTTCAATGAGCCAATGCAAGATTTGTCGCGTTATATACGTCAGAGTCGCTTTGCTCCGCTCGGTGAAAAGGGACAACGTGCGCTCAGCGAGAAGCGGGCGCTGGTGGTCGGTTGCGGCGCGCTGGGGAGCGTGATCGCCAACACCCTCGCGCGGGCAGGCGTGGGGAAGTTGCGGATCGTCGATCGCGATTTCCTGGAACTAAACAATCTCCAGCGACAAGTTATCTACGATGAAGACGATGTTGCGAGCGGCTTGCCGAAGGCAATTGCGGCGGCGAATAAGCTGCGAAAGTTCAATTCGCAGATTGAGATCGAGCCGATCGTGGCCGATATTTCCCACACCAACATCGCCGAACTGGCGCAGGGTGCCGATGTGATTGTCGATGGGACCGACAACTTTGAGATTCGTTACCTGCTCAACGATATCGCGATGAAACAAGGGATTCCTTGGGTCTATGGCGGATGTATCGGCGCCGAAGGGCAGACGATGACGATCCTTCCCGGCGAGTCTCCTTGCTTGCGTTGCCTGCTACCTGAAGCGCCTCCGCCAGGCAGCACGCCCACTTGCGACAGCGCCGGCATCTTGGGACCGATCATCAACATCATCGCCTCGCTCGAAGCCATGGAAGCGATCAAGATTCTTGCTGGCAAGCGCGAGGCGTGCAGTCGCGTGCTGACGATTTGCGACGTGTGGGACAATCGCTTGCGTCAGATCAAACTCGATAGCCTGCTCGCGCAGCGCGAGAACTGCCCCGCCTGTAGTCAGCGTGAGTATCCGTGGCTGAGCGGCGAGCGCGGCAGTCACACAGCGATTCTGTGCGGTCGCAATGCTGTCCAGTTGAGCTTTCCCGGCACGGAGGGCCTGCGCTTGGAGGAACTCGCGGCGAAGCTTTCTGGCCTGGGCAAAGTGACACGCAACGCGTTCTTGTTGCGGTTTGCCGTCGATGAGTACTTGCTCACGATCTTCCCCGATGGCCGCGCCATCATCGGCGGCACCGACGACGTCGCCCAAGCCAAAACCTTGTACGCCAAATACATCGGGGCATAGCGAGTCCTCAACGCGCTTCGCGCGATGAGTGTGACGGATACTCTAACCCTGCGCGCACTTAAGCACTAATTTTGCTGCTTCCGGCGGACAGTTCAATCGCAAGGGATGGGTGCCTGCGATGCCACGACTGACGTGCAACAACGTGGGCGACTCTTCAAACAGTCCTGATGCGTACCGCGCGCCGAAGCGACTCGGCGATAGGATCGGACCAATCCAAGGGAGGCGGACTTGCCCGCCGTGATTGTGCCCGGCCAGCATCAAGTCAAAGCCGCGTTGCTTCGCCCATTCGTACTGATCCGGAGTATGTGCGAGCAAAATGCGAAACACGGCATGATCCCGGACCTGGGCTTGAAACAGATCGGTGGCAGCGCGCAGCGGAAACCAAGGCAGTTCGTTGCCCGCCAGTTGAATCTCGACGTTGCCGATCTCCACCGACATTACACGCCCACCAACATCTTTCATGCCGGCCTGCGTGAGCGTGCGTCGCAAGTTCTCGACATCCGCCACGCGCTTATCGTGATTGCCCAGCACAAAGTACACGCCGTGCTTGGCCCTTAACCGACCAAGCGTTTCGGGAATCCAATCGATGCAGTGTGTCTTATCGACGATATCGCCTGTGATTACCACGAGATCGCCGGCCAGTTCATTGGCGCAATCGACGACGTAATTGTAATAGTCTTTGGTCAACTGGCCGGTATAGTGCAAGTCGGACAGATGAACGATCGACAGACCATCGAGTTCCTTCGGCAGCACCGCCATGTGCAGCGTTTTCGTCGGCACCGCCAGACGGCAGATTTCATTGCCGGGGAAGTAGGACATCAATCGCGTGGAACGTGAACCGACCGGCCAATGCCCTAACGTCTCGGCAACGTTGTGATACACCGTATCGTTGTTCAGAAGCGCTTTGATGGGCTGGGCGGTGTACTTCCGTCGTAGCCAGTCGGGCAGAAAGCCAAACGTCGTCAGCACACAGATCGTGACATACGCCAGCCAGAGCCAACCACCCCACGTAGCGAACATGTCGTTATAGGTTCGAACTTCCGCCAGCCAAACCCAGACAGCAAACGCCACCGGCACGACCAGCATGAGCGCCAGACAAAGCCGTTCGACTCGTCCCACCACCCAGCAGGGCAGGCGACTTCCCGCCACGCGATTGAAGACACCCACGCACAGAGCCCAGTGCCCAATCAGCGCAAGCAAGCTCAGTACAATCAGAAACGCAAACATGAGGCACGCGACTTTCACCCAAGGGAAGCTAGGGACTCGTAAAATCTAGCTTCTTCCCAGACTGTGGGGGAAGAGGAGTTTTCAGACTCCTCTCGTCGCTGTGGTCGGTACGATCGCCCGGAGAAGGGCGACCGAACCAATCCGACTAGGTGGCATCAGCGGCTGTGGGCACGACCCATACCTTCAACTCGGCTTCGATGTCGGTGTGCAAATGCACCCTGATCGTGTATAGGCCGAGTTCCTTGAGCGGGCCTTCCAAACGAACCTGATCCGGCGTGACGTGGAAGCCGTTTTGCTTGAGGCTGCTGGCGATGTCGTTGGCGCCGACACTGCCGTACAAATGCCCTTCGTCGTTGGCATTGGCTTCGATGGTTATGCTTTGCTTGGCAATTTCGTCCGACAGCTTGCGCAGGTCGGCCAGACGCGACTTCTCGATTTCTTGCAGACGAGCACGGTGCTTCTCGACCATGCGGCGATGATGCTCGGAAGCGATGGTCGCGAGGCCCTGCGGCAGCAGGTAGTTCTGCGCGAAACCGCGCCGCACTTCCACCACCTCGCCGGTCTTGCCGAGGTGATCGACGTTCTGAATCAGCAGCAGGGAGATGCCACCATTCTTGCCCACCGGGAGACGCTTGAAACTACCGCGGGCCGAGGCTTTTTTCGATTTGGTCTTCGACATATCACAACCTGCTGAAAATGCTGAGAAATATGCTGTTGGATTAAATGTTTCGCAAGTACCGCCTGCCGGAGCAAGCCGTCGCGACTAAAACGGAATGTCTTCTTCGGCGGCACTTTGACCGCCACCACTGGCCCCATAGTTACCACCGCCGGAGCGACCACGCGGAGCCGGTTCGCTCTCGCCATAGCTGGCTTCCGAATCGTCGTACTGGGGCTGGCCACCGCCACGCGATCCACCACGACTGCCGCCGCCACCGCCGCCACCACCTTTATCGCCGCGACTGCCGAGCATTTGCATCGACTCACCAATCACGCGCAGTTTATAGTTCTTTTTGCCGTCCTTCTCCCAGCTATCGAGCTTCAGCCGCCCTTCAATGAGCAGCGACGATCCTTTGCCCAAGTACTCGCTGGCGATTTCGGCGGTTCGTCCCCAGAGGGTCACGTCAACGAAAGTCACTTCCTCGACCCATTCCCCTTGCTGATTTTTTCGCTTGTCGTTGACCGCTAAACCGATTTCCGTCACTGCCAAACCACTCTGTGTGTGCTTGAGCTCGATGTCGCGGGTCAGGTTGCCCACCAAAATAACGCGATTGAAGCTGGCCATAACTTCATTCCTCGGGCGAAGACAGAAACCGGCGACGTGAACATACGTCACCTATACCTGTCAACCTAACACAGTCACGAACACGGAGCAAGCAACGCTGGCGAGAGGAATCAGCTTTCCACTTCTTCGCCCACTTCTTCTTCTACATCGACGTCGACTTTATCGCGCACTGGCGTCCCGACGGTCGCCGGAGCGGCTTCGCGGATCATCGACTTGGCACCTTGAGCGTGTGCCACCAGGTGATCGACCAACCGAGGCTCGATCTTGATGGTCAGGCTGCGAACGACCCCTTCATTCAGTTGGATCGCCCGATTCAGTTCGGTTAACTTGCTGCTGTCGAGCTTGAAGTAAGTCAGCCAGTAGGTACCCTTGCGATGTCCATCGATTGGATACACCAGCTTTTGCTCGTTCCACAGCCGGCTGACCAGCACTTCGCCTTCAAATTTTTGGATCATCTCGGGAATCGTGCCGGAAACGCCGCCGGGGTCGCGGGCGTACCGATTCGAATCCAAGATGAACATGGTCTCGTATACGTTGGTGGCCAAGTTCAATCTCCTAGAAACAAAATGTCAAGTGTGTGGGATTCGTGCCGCCAAAATCGCGTTATTGGCGAGACGAAAACTAGTTAGTTGTACTTATTCATGCAGGCGGCCAAGCCTTGCTTGATCCACTCGCGAACCGCGTCGGCAGCGTTTTGTACCGCTTCCCGCGCGATCGGCTCTTCCTCTTTCGTAAACTTGCTCAGGACATAATCGGCCAACTCCCACCCCGGTGGTTGAGCGCCAATTCCCACTCGCAGTCGCGGAAACTCTTCGGTCCCCAGCCTGCGAATAATGTCCTTCAAACCATTCTGGCCACCCGAGGAGCCCTTCGCCCGCACCCGCAATTTGCCAGTGGGGAGGCTCACATCGTCGCAAATGACCAGCACTTCTTCGTTCGTTACTTTATAAAAATCACGCACCGGCTGCACCGACTGCCCACTGTTATTCATGTAGGTCAGTGGCCACAGCAACAACGCGCGTTCCTTTTCAATAAGCACTTCCGCCAGCTCGCCATCGAACTTGGCTTTAGGCTTGTCGGCACCGTGGCGAGTCGCAAGTTCAGCCAGCACCTCAAAGCCAATGTTATGGCGAGTTCCGGCATACTTCCGACCGGGATTCCCCAGGCCGACGATCAACTTCATACCTTTCTCTCTTACTCCCTCTCCCTGCGAGAGAGGGTTGGGGTGAGGGTTTAAAATCTTCTTGCTAAGCGGTGGTTTTCGCGAAGCAATCTCTAAACCCTCATCCGGCTTCGTTCCTCAGCCAACTTCTCCCACTGGGAAAAGGGATTGGGTGAACTAAGCCCCTTCTTTCTCTTCCTTGGCCTTGCGGATCAATTCCGGCTCGATCGATACACCGGTCGCAAGCTCGGATTCACCCTTAGGCACATTGCAGCTGGCGATCATAACGTTGGGATCGGAAGCCAGCGTCGCGCCCGGTGGCAGTTCCACATCCGATGCGTGCACTGCGCCGTTCACTTGCAAGTTGGCCAGATTCGCTGTCAAAGACTCTGGAATCTTCGCCACAGGGCAATTGATTTTGACTTCATGGGTGATGTGAGCGACCACACCGCCTTGCTTGACACCAGGGGCCTCGCCTTTAAGCTGTACTTGCAACGTGACTTCGACCGTTTCCGTGTCGGAAACGCGCATCAGGTCAATGTGCAACACATCAATGCCGAAGGTATCCCACTGCACTTCGCGAATCAAAGCTTCTTCGGTGAGATCTCCCTTTAGATTCACCACTTTGCCGCTGTGCTTGAGGGCGAGGGTGACATCGGCGACTGGAACCGACAAGGCCACGCTGGCTTCGCCGTGACCGTACAAAATGGCGGGAACCTGGCCGCTGCGACGCAGACGCTTGAGGCCGTCGCGGCCAATCTCGGTCCGTTTGGTGACGTTGAACACTTCCGCCATGGTGGCAGCCCTTTTTTTATGACAATCGTGATTCGCTAAATTCGCTCTTTGTTTTTCAACCTCTCCCCAGCAGCAGTCTTGCCCTGAAGAGAATCGACCATTGTGCCAAATTCGTGACCGTTTTCAAGGGCGATGTCGCTCTCCGGCTGGGAAAAGTCCGCAGGTGGCAATTATTAACCCCAGCGAATCCGGCAATCCCGTCGGCATCCGCCCGCCATTGCCTGAAGAGACCCAGGTCACAAACGAGGCTTCCAACAAGCCCTTTTTTCGACCCGTTCTGGGACGATACAAGCTCGCAACCTATTACTGCAAAAAGGGTTGCGACTTGCGAAATCGGAACGAAAAACCTTGGCTGAGTTGTGTCAACCATTACGGTTTTGGCCCCATTCGTGGTAATTGGCACGCCCCTACTCACTTGCTAGCAAGCGTCCAGCCCAGCCTACGAATTATACCATCGCTTGCGACTGTTTTCACTATTTAATTATAACATACTAACGACAATCCCTGAGGCCCGATCGAGACTTGCCCGATGGCGAGTCGCACATTACGCTCTAACTCCATGTCCAAAACACGCACACAACCGTTGGAATATGTCGAGCCGATCGGGGCCCGGGTGCTGGTCCGCAAGGACGAGGCCAAGAAGACCACCAAAGGAGGCATCGCGCTTCCGGACTCTTCTGAGATTCCCACGATCACCGGCCGCATCGTCGCCATCAGCGCTTTGGTGGAAAAGGACGAAGATTTCCCGATCCGTCAGTACGACAAGATCCTCTTCCATCCCAAGAATGCGATCCCCGTCGATTTCGAATCTGACAATCAACTCTTCGTTATCCCTATCGAAGATGTCGTCGCCGTCTTCCGCCGCGACCAAAAGAAAGAGGAGTGACGGCGCCTTTGTTGGGTGTGGCAAGTGCCACCAGTCGTTCCCTGCGTCGCGCAATTAAAGACAAGGTGGGCCAACCACCGAGTCACAGAGGACACAGAGAAATGCGCAGGCATTTATGAACCTCATGCAGCGATTCTGATGCAACTCCTCCGACGGTTTGTTTTCCTCGCCTTTCCCTCGGTGTTCTCTGTGACTCGGTGGTTAGCCCCGCACTTCCAGCGAATCTTCCGCAAACCACTCCACCAATCGCTCCAACGAGGTGCGATCATGCGCGGCGAGATTCTCTTCGTTTTCAAAACGATTGGGCGGATCGCATTGAAAGAAGCGGAGTTGCGTCGGCGATTCGAGTTCAATTTCCAGCGACTTCTTTCCGCGCCGCCATTCCCATTGCAATCGCCCTAGCGCCAACGGCATAATTCGCGCATCGGCCGCACCCTTCGTCGACAGTTCGTCCGCCAGGTGATGCGCGGCAGCAATGATCTGCGGGTCCATCGCAGCGGAACCGCAATCGTTCCAATTCGCAGGCAATCGCGCCAGTCGATCAATTTCCTCGTGCCAGGCTTGGCGAATATCGGATTCGTTCAAGGATCAGCTTCCTGTGGGCGGTTCCTACGACGACTCACTCGCGGCCAAAGCAGACCAGGCACATGTCATCCACCTGGGGGCCACGACCGACGAATTGACGCACGTCTTCGATGATCTTCTGGCCAAGCATGTCCGGCGTTTTGATCTCAACGACGTGCGTGCGAATGCGATCGATGCCGAAGAAGTCGCCAGCGAGATTCATCGATTCGTTGACGCCATCCGTATACAGCACCACCACTTCGCCTCGCTGAAGATTGATCGTGAGCTGCTGATAGGTCAATCCATCGGCGATACCTAGCGGCAAGCCGACTTCCGCATTGCCTGGCTCTTCGAGTTCACCGTTGACGCGCCGTATGACAGGACACATATGGCCAGCGTTGACGATGGTGACATCACCGGAGCGCGGATCCAGCACAACCATTATGAACGTGACAAAACGATCGGTCTGCGACCGGCACAGGCGATCGTTGAGATGCGTGACTGCTTCGCCCGGCTGCACGCCGCTGGCCAACGCGATACGGACCTCGCTGGAAAGCTTCGCCATCATCAGCGCCGCCGCAACACCATGCCCCACCACATCGGCCACGAGGATCGCCGTGCGACCATCGGGAATGTCGATGTAGTCATAATAGTCGCCACCGACGTAAGCCGCCGGCGCGTAAAAATCGTAAAAGCTATAGCCATCCAGTTTCGGCTTTCGATCAGGCAAGAAACCGCGCTGCACTTCGTGGGCGAGTTCCAGGTCGCGCTCCATTTCGCGTTGCTTGAGCGTTTGATCGTGCAATTTGGCATTGTCAATGGCGATGGCGGCTTGCGAGGCGATCGCGGCGAGCATTTCCAGATCGTCTTTCTGAAAACGATGCCGCTGATCAACCGTATCGATTTGCAGCACACCAATCGCTTTGCCTTCGCTATCAATCAGAGGCGCGCACATCATCGAGCGGATGCGAAAATCGGCAATGCTCTCGCTAGCGACGAAGCGTTGGTCGGTGGCGGCGTCGGCCGAAAGAATCGCCTCTTTCGTATCCATCACTTGATTGCAGATTGTTCGGCTGATGCGAATGGTGTCTTCGTCCGACTCGCGTCTTACCTTCGTCCAACGCGGCACCAGGCGACCGTTCTCCTCGCGCAGCACGATGAAACCACGATCGGCCTGCACGAAAATCTTAAACAGCCCATTGAGCAGTTTGGGCAATACTTCGTCCAGCGCCAGCGCTTTGCCTAGGCTATGCGCGATTTCCAAAATGGCGGAGAGCTTCGCTTCGGGACTTGTCGAAATGGCGATGTGGGAGCTTTTCAGCGACACATCGAGCCGCTGCATGACGGTCGAACTCGACGGATTGTCGTCTTCCTCGTCATCGACCAGCAGTGTCTGAAAGCCCGAAGGTTCCTTGCCGGGGAGGGTCGATCCAAACAACGGATTGATGCCTGGCGCGGCGGCGGGGCGATGCTGGAAGGTGAGGGTCACATCACAGATGCGAACGTGATCGCCGTTGGTTAGCGGAACACGTCCCGCGATGGGCTGTTCGTTGACGAAGGTGCCGTTGCGGCTCTTCAAGTCCTCGATAAAGTACCGCCCTTGTTCGAACAGCACTTGCGCATGATGACGGCTGACGGCCCCGACATCGATCACGATGTCGCACTCGGGGTGTCGACCCATGACCGACTTGCTAGCGGGAAGATCGTACTTCCTGCCCGCCTCCGGGCCATTGTTGGCAGTCAAAAAAGCCATACCGCACACCACCTTAGGACCTGACGCCACGCGAATTCACGCATGCAGATTTTAGTGGGGAAGACGACATCCCGCAACTTGCTCCCCACAAGACGGTAATTTCTCTTGACCCATCAGCCCCCACGCTTCTATACTCCCGCACCCACGCGGCCCATGGATGGGAAGAATTGCCCTCGCAATTCACGTTCGCGTCACGCAGATCAGGGAGTTCACGCATATGAAGCGCACGGATGCCAGCAGCGCCACGCGGGCGCAGCGTCGCCAGACCCTTTCACATCTCCTCGCCCGAGCCATCTTGAGCGGAGCCTTGGGAGTGTCGCTCTTCGCGGCCGCTCCAGCGGGGGCTCAATCGACCCGCCCGGTCGCGGTGCCAACCGCGCCGCGA
>JBGSHH010000285.1:0-8836 GCA_041752355.1 Pirellulaceae bacterium
TTAGCTGCTCAGGCGACTGCATTTTGCGGACAGCGTTCACAGTAGCAAGTCGCGCACCGCATCGCAACTTTCGGCGGTCGATGGCTTTATGAGACTAAAGCGCAACCGTGCGGAGCGCGCTGACGGGCCGCCAACGAGTGCTTAGCAAAACGCCGTGGGCGACGCGGCCGATCGCTTCGGCACTAGATTTGCCCTGTGGGTTGCTGCTGGTCAACGCGATCAGAAAGGAAGCAACATGTCTAGCAGCTTCGCGGTGGGGATCGATCTAGGAACTACGCATACTATCGCCGCGGTGGTGAATTCGGCCGGGCATTCGGAAATGCTGCGGGATCGCGAAGGCGAGTATCTGATGCCGAGCGTCGTGTTGTTCGACACGGAGCGGACCATCGTAGGTCATGAAGCGCGTTTGCGTGGGCGCGCGCGTCCGAGCAGGTTAGCGGCATGTCCCAAACGGGATATCGGGCAGCCGCTTTATCGGCAGCCATTGGATGGCCTGCAACTGCCGCCGGAGGTGATTCAGGCGTGTATTCTCAACAAAATGCGACTGTCGCTGCTCGATACGCTGGGCAGCGATAGTGGTGTGGTAATCGCGGTGCCGGCGCATTTCAACGAGGCGCAACGCCAGGCGACGGCGGCGGCTGGCGAAATGGCTGGCTTGCGCGTGCTCGACATCATGAACGAGCCAGTGGCGGTCGCGGTTGCGTTCGGCGAACACACGCCTCTGTTTGATCCGAGCGCGACGCCGAAAGCTCCCACGCGTATGTTGGTCTTTGACCTGGGAGGCTACACGTTTGAAGCCACCTTGTTAGAGGTGGCGGCGGGCACGATCAGTACGGTCGCGACTGAGCGCCTGTCCGAATTGGGCGGGCACGATTGGGATCTGCGTCTGGCCGATCGTTTCGCGGAAGCGTTCATTCGCGAACACGGCGCCGACCCGCGCGAGTCGGCCGTAGGCTTGGAATTTCTTTTGCAACTCGCTAGCCGAGCGAAAATCGCGCTCAGCTTGCGTCAGCACACGACGGTCTCTGTTAGCTTCGAAGGCAAGTCGTGCAGCGTGCGGGTATCGCGAGACGAGTTCGAACACATGACCGCCGATCTCCTCGCCACCGCCCTAAAACTTTGCGAATCACTGTTGCGCGGCGTGAGTTGGGAGTGGCGCGACGTGACCAGAACCTTGCTGGTCGGCGGCGCGACCCGCATGCCGATGGTCGCGACGATCCTGCGAGCGAAAACGGGTAAGGAGCCAGAATCACGCATCAGTCCCGATGAAGCCGTGGCGCGCGGCGCAGCCCTTTGTGCGGCGAATCTCCTGCAACTTGGTGAGGCGATTGGTCGCGTGCCGCGCTTTGAAGTATCCAACGTCAGCACGCACAGTTTGGGTATCGAGGGCGTTGATCCGCAAACAGGTAAAAAGACGAACAAGATCTTGATACCACGGGGGACGCCGTTGCCAGCCAAAGCCACGCGCGACTTTGTGACGCGGCAAAATCAACAACAAGCGATCATCATCAAGGTGCTGGAAGGCGAAAGCCCTCATCCGCAAGAATGCGTGCAGCTTGGTCGTGTAGCGATTCGCAATTTACCAGCCGATATGTCGGATCAATGGCCTGTGGAAGTGACCTACTCGTACAACGCGCAGGGTCGGATCAGCATTGATGCGCGCATTCGCTATACCGATCGTGAAGTGCATCTGGAGACCGCGCGACTGGGCGGCGTATCGGAGAAGCATCGCATCCGCTGGAAACAGCTTGTAATGGCGGCGCCCGGCTTTGCTGCCTATCAGGAAATGAATCGTTGGATGCGCGAGCAAGATTCGCCGCCGCCGATGGTTGTCGTCTCGTCGCCTGCGGAAGCACCTAGCGAGCCTTCCGCGGAGGATTCATCGCTGTCGATGTCCTTCCTGCGACGCTTGATGCCCTTTGCATTTCGCAAATCGTCGACGGCGACGGATGAGTTGGCAAAGCCCTAAGGCGTTTGTTGCTGGAGAATGCTGCCATGTCCCTTGCCACGCCAAGTCCCCCCGCGCCACAACCCTTTCGCGTGACGCAAAACTGTTGGATGATCGGCCATCGGAATCCGTCTTCGTTGTTGCAATGCAACACGTACTTGCGCATCTTCGATGAAGCGCCGCGCCCCTATAATCTGTGCGTCGATCCCGGTTCGCAAATCGATTATCCCATGATTGAAGCGAACCTGCAGCATCTGATTGGCAGTGTTCAAGCGGTCGATGCCATGTCGGTGAATCATCAAGATCCCGATGTCATTGGCAACGCGGCCACCTTGTGCAACGAAAATCCGCGCGTGCACTTGCTGGTGTCGCAAGACACCTGGCGGTTGGCGCAACATCTTACGCTACGGCCCGGGCGGTTGCAGTTCAGCGGCGAACGAGACAGCCCGATGATGAGTGTCGGAGATCGACGGCGTTGGCAAGCGGTGCCAACACCGTTTTGTCACTTTCGCGGCGCCGTGGCGTTTTTCGATCCCGAGATTCGCACACTGTTCACAGGCGACTTATTGGGTGGACTGAATCAACTCGGTCGTGTCCATCTTTTCGCGGAAGAGGACGATTGGGCTGGCGTCGCCCAGTTTCATCAGATTTATATGCCTTCGCGCGAAGTGTTGCGATACGCCGTGCGACAGATTCGCGCGCTGTCGCCTGCGGTGGAAGTGATCGCGCCGCAGCATGGCCATATCATCGTGGGCGATCGCATTCCCGATTTTCTCGATCGCCTGGAGAGTCTTCTGGTTGGTCACGATCTGTTGGCGTGCGAACACGATGACGGCTTCGCGGAACGCTATGCCGACGCGATGCGCCAGGCGATCGCCTGGTCGCAGGAGATCATGGGGAGGGAGGAAGTCGCGGCGCGCTTGGCCGCAGCAGAAGCAGCGCACCAACTAGCGCCGAACCTGCGCCGCACTGGCGAGACGATCGAGGTCGTGCGGGGAGGTTATGCGGCGCTAGCGCACGTGTTCAACGCGCTAACAACCGGCGAATCAGTGGCGTTCGTCAATCAACTGCGCAGCCTAGTCATGGTCCTGTGTGCGGCTAAAAACCTGCCAGTGCCAGGCATCGGTTTGGGCGAGCAGGTACTTTAGTGCTTGTGCCCGTGATCGTGTCCAGCGTGGCTGTCGAACTTGGCCACGAAGGGGCGATCGCCGATGGTGACTTCGAGCGAGGCTTCGGTTCCGGAGCCAACCGTTTCGAGCGCTTCGACGAGCGGCTTGCTGACGATTTCAAATTGCGAGGCCATCGGCATGTCGCCGGTGCTGCGATTGACGGCCTCGAGCGCGTGGGCCTGTTCCACATCGCCCACTTTGATCTTAATCGTCACGTTCTCGGCCGCGATCGGGACGTCTTTCTTCATCTCGCCATCGAGAATGTAGACGGTGACCTTGCCCGACGCGTCATCGTGCGTCCATTCGGCGTGGTATTCTTCCTTGCCAAGTTCCAGCACATGCCCTTCGTGCGGACCCAGCGCGCCATGATCGTGCCCTTCATGGCCATGATCGTCGTGGCCGTGTTCGTCGCCACCCTTCTTATCCTTCTCGGCGACCTTGTTGCCAGGTCCGCAACCGACAATCAAAAGCGGGAACAACAACGCCGCCAAACAAGCAGAAGCGCGTAGGAACGAGCGCATAAGGACATCCTCAAGAAGTAACGTAGTGCTGGCAACCGCAAAACATGTTGCCTATACGTAAGAAGCTACCCCAAGGTTCGCCGTATGAATAGCTGGAGTCGGGGCGAAATGCCCCCCGCGTGGGATAGCGTGACCATCGCTCAGCCGAAACGCCCCGTGATATAGTTTTCCGTTTGCTTGTTGTCGGGGCGCGTGAAGATCTGTTGCGTGGGGCCGAATTCCACCAAATCGCCTTCGTACATAAAGGCGGTAAAGTCCGAGGCGCGCCCTGCTTGCTGCATGTTGTGCGTCACCATCACGATGGTATATTCCTCGCGCAGTTCCGCGATCAAATCCTCGATCGCCACAGTGGAACGCGGATCGAGCGAGGCACACGGTTCGTCCATTAGCAACACTTCGGGACCGACGGCAATCGCCCGGGCGATACAAAGCCGTTGTTGCTGTCCACCACTCAGAGCGTTGGCCGGCTTGCGCAAACGATCTTTGACTTCATCCCACAGCACCGCCTTGCGTAGCGCCCATTCGACCAATTCCTCGAGTTCCCGTTTGGTAATCTTGAGATGCAAGCGGGGACCAAACGCGACATTGTCGAAAATCGATTTAGGGAACGGATTCGGCTTTTGAAATACCATGCCGACGCGCCGCCGGAGATCGACCACATCGACCCCTTTGGACAGCACGTTCAGGCCATGCATTTCCAACGTGCCGGAAGCGTGCGCGTCGGGAACAATGTCGTTCATGCGATTAATCCAGCGCAAGAGCGTACTCTTGCCGCAACCGCTGGGTCCGATGAACGCCGTGACGTGCTTTTCAGGCAAACCGATATCGATGCCATGCAGCACGTGAAAGTTGCCGTACCAGGCGTTGAAATCACGCAACTCAATGGCGACCGCAGGCTTGACGGGAGTTGTGACAGGCGCAGTTTCCATCTTCAACTCGGCACGTCCGCGAGTGGTAATCGGTTGGGGAGGCGTTGTGGTGACAGGCATATCCGGCATGGGTGACTCTTTCTCGCGAGCGAGGTACCGTCAGGCTGCTAGCTATAGTTCTTCTGCAGGCGATGTCGAATGAAAACGGCCAAGCCATTAAAGACCAGCAGAATCAGCAACAGGATGATGATCGTGCCAGCGGCGAGCGGATGAAAACCTTGATTTGATTCTTCGGCCCAACTGTAAATCTGGATGGGCATAACGGAGAATCCATCCATCAAATGTTGCGGCGCGCCAGATTTATTAACGATCGCGCCTGCCACCATCATGATCGGCGCAGCTTCGCCAATCGCGCGGCTCATCGCCAGGATGGCCCCTGTCATGATGCCGGGTACGGCGGCAGGGAGCGTAATATGCCAAACGGTTTGGATGGGAGTCGCTCCCATGCCCAGCGAACCCTCGCGCAGTGAACTCGGCACGGCGCGTAGTGCTTCTTGCGAGGAGATGATGACCAGCGGCAAGATCACCAGCATCAGCGTTAGCGCGCCCGCCAGTACACTGCGACCAAAGGGCAAGCGAACGTAATACCAACGAAAACGAGGTTCGCGGCTGACGGAAGTGTCGGCGTATACACTCCGCGCCGCTAGTTCCGGATCATTCGGCAACACTGCACCATGCTCGATGACTTGGACTTCAATCGGTTCGCCATACGCATTGAGCGCCGGCAGACCGGTGGTGAGCTTCGTTTCCTCCGCATAACGACTGGCGACGGGCACCAAAATAATGCTCGGTTGCGCACCAGTCTCGGCATTTCCATCGGCGGCTTCAAACTGATCGTAAAAAGCCACGCCAAATTCCCAACTCGGCTCGTTGGGATTGATGCCGAACAGGCCAAACATGCTCACAAAGGCCGTCAGGCCAAGAATGCCGTAGACAATCGAAGGAACGCCGGCGAGGTTCTGAATATTGAGCTGAATAAAACCATGGACGCGACGCATCCAGGGCTGTTTGGGGCGAAATTCTTCCAGGTAGACCGCTGTCGCGACGCCGATCGGCAACGTGAATACGGCGCACACCACGCATACCCAGGCCGTCCCCATGATCAGCGGAAAAATGCCTGCCTTAGCAGGGTCGGAATTGGGTGCGCCGGTGAGCAGTGTGATGGACAATGCGCCGAAACCATCGCGGATGACGGTGCCGAGCAATGCCAGCAAGATCAAAATCGAAACTGTGATCGCCAGCAAACAAACAAAATAGAACACGCGGTCAGCGGCCGAGCGGCTGCTCGTCGAACGTCGTTCTGGGTTCGCAGGCAAAGGACTCGCAGGCAAAGGACTCGCAGGCAAGGGATTCGCAGGAGTGCTAGTCATTTATAGGTCTCCCGATAACGTTTGCGGACGATCTGTCCGACGACGGTGATCGAGAACGTCAAGATAAACAGCGTGCCAGCTACTGCGTACAGCGATAAATACTCCGCGCCGAAATTGCTTACGTCTCCCATGGCGGTCTGGGCCATATAGCCGGTCATGGTTTGCGTGCTACCGCGCGGATCGAGCGACATGCGTGCTGTAATGCCTGCGGCCAGTGCCACCACCATCGTCTCGCCGGCGGCACGAGCGATCGCCAATAGGAACGACGAAATGATGCCGGAAAGCGCGGCTGGCACGACCACTTTCATGGCGACATCAAACTTGGTTCCACCCAGGCCGAGCGCTCCTTCGCGAAGGCCCCGTGGTACCGCGCGTAAGGCATCTTCCGCAAGCGAACAAACGACCGGAATACAGAGGATGCCGACTGCAATGCCGGCGCTGAGTGCGTTTAAGTGTTCGATGCCTGGAATCCTCAACCAGTCGCTCAAAAAAGGTGAAATGACATAAAGTGCGAAGAAGCCATAGACGACGGTGGGAATGCCAGCGAGGATCTCCAAGATCGGCTTGAGTAGATTGCGCAAGCGTCGGGGAGCGTACTCGCTCAGGAAGATCGCCGCCACCAGGCCCAGCGGCAGGGCGACAATCATCGCCACGACCGTAACCATCAAGGTGCCGAAGATAAGTGGCCAAATGCCGAAGTGCCGGACCGCGCCGAGGTTGGGAGTCCACTGCGTTCCGAACAAAAACTCGCGCACCGAAACGTCCGGAAGTCCGAAAAATCGGATCGTCTCTATCGCCAGCACCGCGATGATCGCGAACGTCACTCCGACTGAAAATAAGGCGCAGCCCATCAGCCCCGCCATCACCAGGCGATCAATGACGAAATGCATACTGCGCGAGCGCAGACATTCGCCGCGTTGCACGCGGCGAACGAGTTCTTCCGTGGAGCGAGATTGAGGAGTCGCAATACTAGCCATACCATCGCTTACTTAATGTTGACGAGGTTTTCCGGCTTGAACAGTTCCAGAAAGCTACCTTCGCGTTGCGTGCCTTCGGCGGTGATAAAGTGGCTACCCGCTTTGGCATCCTTAAAGTTCGCCGTGGCGCTGGCATAGACCTCCGCGGGCAGCGGGAAGTACTTGACTTCTTCTGCCAATTTCGCGCCGTTGGCGAGGTAGAAGTCGACAAACTTCTGCACGGTCGGCTTCTTCATCGATTTCAAATTTACGTAGATGAATAGCGGTCGGCTATAGGGGGCATATTCGCCGGAAACAACCGTCTCCATGCTAGGTAGGACCGCCTTGCCCGTCTCAGGGTTGACGATCTTCACCGCTTTGACTTTGTCCATATTGGGGAAGTAATACGCCGCCCCGAAGAACCCCAAAGCGTATTTGTCGGAAGATACACCTTGTACGAGAATGTTGTCGTTTTCACTCAACGACATATCGGGTCGAACGTTGGCACCTTTGCCGAGCACTTCTTTGAAGTAGTCGAAAGTGCCCGATCCGGTGCCTGGGGAGAAGAGCTTGATGGGCTCGGCGGGCCAGGCATCGTTAAGGTCTTTCCACGTCTTCGCGGCGGTCTCTTCCAGGAAGATTTTCTTGATGTCGTCGATCGTCAGCTGCTCGACCCAATCGTTGGCGGGATTCACAACGATCGTCAAGCCATCATAGGCGATGGGGAGTTCGACGAATTCCACGCCGTTCTCTTGGCACTGCTTGAATTCTTCCGGTTTGATTGGGCGCGAAGCATCCGAAATATCGGTTTCGCCTTTAGTGAAGCGCTTGAAGCCGTTGCCCGTCCCTGTCACGCCCACCGTGATATCCACCTTGGGAAAAGTTTCGCGAAAGCGATCCGAAACCAAGATGCTGATCGGTGCGACGGTGCTGGAACCGTCCGCAGTGATGTTGCCTGTGAGGTCGCTAACACTCTTCTCGTCCTCGGAGCCCACTTTCGTAGCGGTCTTGGGCTTGAAGTCACTTCCGCACCCCATCAAGCTCAATACCACAGCACTCAACAAGAATGACGTGACACCCAATCGATGACGATTCTCACACTCTAAACGCATAAAACACATCCTTACGTTCGCGGCTGATTTGCATTTGCTGGCTGCCAGAGAATCATGCCGGAGAAATGTGAAGATGAGATTAAGAAACGGTGAAACCAACTGCAAATCGCCCGCAGTGCACTACTTTCAGGTGGTGTGCCGTTCCGGGGATTCCGAAAACGAAAACAGGGAAGGCGAGGTTGCCTTCCCTATCTTGCTTTCGGGGGACGATGCGTTGGGACCGCACTTCAACGCTATTGCCGGACTTCAGTCCGCCAGTGTGTAAGAAACGGCTTTGGCCGTAGCGACGGGAATCTGCGAGGCGTCGGCTGGCTTTTCGATACTCCCGCAGTTGCCGCAACCGCCACACTTGTACTCGACGACCCATTTATACGACGGCACTTTCTTGGTGACGATTTCCTTCACCAAGACTTTCTTCGTTTGGACTTTCGCGCACTGGCTTGGCTGCCAGATCCATTTGCAGGTGTGGCCGAAGAGCGAATTGCCATCGCACTCGCATTCTTTCCTGCAGCGGGTGCTGGGGCCGGGAATGCAAAAGTCCTCGCACTTACAGGAGTACTTGGTTTCTTTGATTTCTTTTTGCTCGCACACCAGGCGGCAAGTCTTCTGTAAATTATCGTGACACCCGCAATGCTGGCAGCAACAATCGTCGCCTGCGCTCGCGGCGCGAGGAGCCGCGCAGGCTAGAATCGCGATTGCCAACATTCCCCACGTCGAAGCCTTCATATACACAGATCCTTCCCAATGGGCGTCACCATCCCTAGTACAACACGCGTTATCGGCATCTTTACTAGCTTTTCGGCTCGATTGGCGCCCTGACTTGCCTATGTC
>JBGSHH010000286.1:0-4063 GCA_041752355.1 Pirellulaceae bacterium
ATCGACTTTGTCTTCTTGCTCGGCGAGTTGCTCAAAGTAATGCAGCATCACATCGTTGGGTGCCCAGTGCAGCTTCTTGTTCGTCGCGCCTGGCATTTGCGACTTCCACCAACCCAGCGAATCGTCGGGCGCGCTGGTCCAGGCTTCGGCGCTGTAGTCATGCCGCGCGACATCCGCCCCTTCGCGCACCAACACCGAATAGTAGGTCTCGCCAGGGCGAAACTCCCGTTCAGTCGCATGGCACTTGCGCGTGCAGCGTTGGATATCGAATTCAAACATGGCACTTCGGCCCCCGTGATAACCTTGGGGGAATCGACTTTCGCTAACTCTTTTATCGTCATCCTGCTCGTGTCGCAGGCACTGTCCGAGGGCTAAACGGGGCGGGACGCGCGGGAATAGTACGCGAAAGCTCGCCAAAGCTCAATACGCAGTCAGAAATCGCGTGTTGCTGCCGCCGGGACCGATTTTTACATCCACCCGCCGGCTGCATTTAGGGCAATGACCGACATACGCGGTCCCCTCGCGATTGACATAGATACGGCTATAAACCGTGCAACATGCGAAGGTAATGCCGAGAAAACGTCGCGTTTTGTTGCCATCGCCGCTGCTCGCGGCCGGCTGTGGATCGCTCGATAAATCAAGTTGATCGCCCGGCATAAGCTGCTCCGGGAAGGGACGTTGAATTTTCATTAGCGTACAAATTTCGCGGGAGTCCGACCAGCTTGATCCGCAAGTTGCTAGTAGCATTGTAGGTTGTCTTGCTAGCGTTGATTGCTCGTCTGGTTCTCGTTGGACGGACCTCCCAGCGCGCCGCCTTTAGAAAGGCACTCGCTTGACCCACCCCGTTTTGTCTAGTAAAGTCTAATAAGTTAGTAATTCCGAACCTTTGCTTGGGAGACCTTGTCTCCCCACCAACATGCATACGCTTCCCCTCCTACCGCTGCTGCTATTGGCAACGTTTCGCAGGCCGTAGGGGGTTCGTTGACCATCGACCAATACCACCCCAAGGCCTGCTGGCCTTGGGGTTTTTTTGTAGACTGATCGCCATGAAGACTTGGATTTGTGCCACGATTCGATATGGGAGGGGTCCGTCGCGGGCCAGCCTCCTCCTGTGCGCGCCGGCTCGCGGCCGGCAGGTGCGGAGCACCATGGATCGTTCGTGGTAACAAGTTCCCTGTATGCAAAGGCCGGTGTGCTTCGCACGCCTTACAAAAAACATTATGTCCGATAAACGACAAATCAAAATTTTCGATACGACACTCCGCGATGGCGAGCAATCGCCAGGCTGCAGCATGAATCTCCGCGAAAAGCTGGAGATGGCGCAGGCGTTGATCGACCTCGGCGTCGATATCATCGAAGCCGGATTTCCCATCGCCTCGCCGGGCGACTTTGAAGCGGTCCAAGAGATCGCCAGCAACCTGCGCGGCGCGACCATCTGCGGTTTGGCCCGCTGCAACGAGATGGACATCAACCGCGCTTGGGCGGCGCTCAAGCAAGCGCAACAACCGCGCATCCACGTGTTTCTCGCCACCAGCGCCATCCATCGCGAGTTCAAACTCAAGATGACGCGCGAGGAGATTATCAAGCGGGCCGTCGAGGGCGTCCGCTTGGCGGCTAGCTACTGCGACGATATCGAATTCAGCCCCGAAGATGCCGCGCGCACCGAGCAAGATTTTTTGTGCGAAGTGGTGGAAGCGGCCATCAACGCGGGCGCGACGACGGTGAACATTCCCGATACGGTCGGTTATGCTGTGCCTGCGCAGTATGGCGCGACGATCGCGATGCTCAAAAATCGCGTTCCCAACATCGACAAGGCGATCATCAGCGTGCATTGTCACGACGATTTGGGCATGGCGGTCGCCAATAGCCTCGCCGGCGTCGAGAACGGCGCTGGCCAGGTTGAATGCACCATCAACGGGATCGGTGAGCGGGCAGGCAATTGCTCGCTGGAAGAAGTCGTCATGGCGATCAAGACGCGCAGCGACTATTTCCATGCCGATACGAAGATCAACACGCCGCGCTTGGTGCCCACTAGTCGCCTGTTGATCGGCATTACCGGCATGCAAGTGCAGCGCAACAAGGCCATCGTCGGCCGCAACGCCTTTGCCCACGAAGCAGGCATCCATCAAGATGGCATGCTCAAGGAGCGCAGTACCTACGAAATCATGCGCCCCGAGGATGTCGGCTTCAAAGCGACCGATCTGGTCCTCGGCAAGCATAGCGGCCGCGCGGCGTTAGCCGATCGCGCTAAAGCGCTCGGCTTTCAACTCACGGGCGGGCAATTGCAAACGGTCTTCGACGAATTCAAGAAACTCGCCGATAAGAAAAAGGAAGTTTACGATGGTGACATCGCCGCGTTGATCGAACACGAATTGCACGGCGTCGCGGAAGAGCAGTGGCAACTCGTGTCATTCGAAATGGCCTCGGGCTCGGGCCACAAGCCGAGTGTGAAACTCACACTGCGTCGCGGCAGCGAGGACCAAACCGTGGAAATGTCCGATGGCGACGGCCCGATCGATTGTGCGTTCTTAGCTACCGAAAAGATCACCGGCTATAAGCTGACGTGCCAGGATTACCAGGTTCGCAGCGCGACACTTGGTCACGACGCACTGGGGGATGTGACGCTCGAAGTCGAATACAACGGCCAAACGATTCGGGGCCGCGGTGTATCGACCGACACCGTCGAAGCCACCGTCATGGCCATCCTCAACGCCGTGAATCGAATCGCCCAGTCCGAGAAGCGCAGAACTTAGTCTCCCGCGATGATGCCGTGCGGGAGACGAATGGGTTTCGTGCGAACAACGCCTCCGCTCTGAGCTTTGCTCGGAGCTTACGTCGCGTAGCTCGCTATCGATTTACAACGCGCTCGCCAGCGCTTGTTTTCACCGGCGCTATAGGGCGTTGCGCGCCGCGACAAAATCCTCCACGGCCACACGGACTGCGCTGGGGAGTTGCACGAGGACATCTTCCGTTACCGGTCGAAACATCACGGTCTCTAGCCAGTCCTTCGCCAATGCGTTGTCGCGCGTGAAGCCCAAGCGATGCAGTGGCGTGGGATACATGCGACGTTCGATTTCACCGCGCTTCTGCGAGATGGTGCGCTTCAGCGCTAGTTCCGCCTGCGCGTAGCGCATCGCGGCTTGCTTAGCGCCGATATCCCCTTGCTGGTAAGCCGCCACAATGAATCGCCCGCTGCCGAGTTTCGTCGATTGCGAATCGCTGGCGAAGACGCTGCGTTCGCTACCGCTGGCATCGCTGCTGACGAAGATCAAGCCTGCTCGCCAGTGGCGCGGCACGCGCAGCACCACGACATATTCATAAGCCCCTTCCAGCGTCGTCCGCGGCGAAGGCTTGAGTTTGAAATAGACACCGCGTCCGCGATCGATCGTACCGCTGGCCGTGAGCAAATCGAGCGTTGGCAATTGCTCGAAGGCCGTGTCTTCCTGGTGATGCGATTGATATTCGCCGCTGGCATTGCCTTTGGCGATGAGTTGATAGCCGGCGCTGGCGTTAAAGGCGAGATTCAAATCTTGCTGCTTTTGCCGCTGAATATTGGTCGCGCCGACCACAGTGGTGGCGAGTTGCGTCTTAGGCGAGAAATCGACCACTTGCGAAGCACTCTGTGAGCTTTCGACGCGATGCACTAGTTCGCGTACCTGCCGCGCATCGCCCTGTTCGAGCAACATGCTGATCGTCAGCCGTGCTTCGATCAGCCGCTCGCCAGGATGAACCAAGGCGAACTCCCGACTGGTGACATCGCGCACCGCGACTGTCTGCGGCACATCGAAACGAACTCGCGGACTATCCGCCAATGCCAAGCCCGCAGACAACATCGCAAGTACGAAAACCCATGGAATGAGAATGCTTTTCATCGCCGTGAAACTCCTGGAAGCGGCTGCCGGCGAACGAGATTCGCGAAACGCCGGCAGGCGAGTGGTGCAACCAGTCGCCATCAGTGGCCGACGCCGTGGTCGTGACTTAAGACGAACCGAGCGGCAAGCTTCCTTCCGTGAAGCGATGAGAGAGGCCGGCGATCAACGATCGACACGTGCCACAGACAAGA
>JBGSHH010000287.1:0-13240 GCA_041752355.1 Pirellulaceae bacterium
CTCATGCAATTTCGGACCGACATGTTCGCGAATCTGATCGGTCCAGGATGTGAAAGCTTCGTTCCATGGATTCTCTGGTGTTCCCGCAATCCAGCCTTCGCACTCAAACGTCAATTCGAGCCTGCCTTGATGAGCGACCAACCCATTTCGGAGTTGTTCACCGTATATCGCCATGTGATGTGCGACGCCCTGAGTGATCGTGAGCCAGACGGAATCCGGCGACAGTACAAGCGGATAATGTAGGCAGTACGCCTGATAGACGGCGGCAAGCAACGGTTGATAATTCATTCGAGCACATACCGCAGTGTGATAATCACTGCACGACTCGATATTTCCGCCGATCACGTTCCTTACATTTTCATGCAGCGGCAGCTGCTGCCAAGATTCTCGACGAGCTTCAACATCGTGAAGACGAAACGTTGACGGTGTGTCGCTTGATACGGTGGTCATTTTGTGGGATGTGACTTTGAGACTTGTCGAGATATGCGGTTACGGTTCAATCACCGGACATTTTAGCACGAGCTTTACTTCTTGGCTCACTAATTCTTCGCCGTGTAGCACGCTAGGTTGACTCGGGACACGATCCGTTGCAAGCCTCCGAAATTTAGCTTCGCTTTACGGCCATGAGATCGAGCAACCGGCGGGCGGCGACTTCGGCAAACTGCGGATCGTTAATGTGGCAGGGCAATTCGACCACCTCCACATTTCCGCAACTGCTCCGAATGCCGTCGAACAACTCGGCTCTGGCTGCGGGATCATCAAACGCTTGCCCATCCTTGTCGATGGCCGACACACCATGCAGTGGCAAGAGGATCGCCGCCGGCGCGGACGACGCCGCAACTTTGCGACCCAACTCTGCACCGAGCTGCGCGTTCTCTTCCGCCGTGGTGCGCATCAAGGTGACATTGGCGTTATGCACATGAAACTTGCGGGAAGCGAACTTCTCCGGCACACTTTCGCGCGGGCCAAAATTGACCATGTCGAGCGCGCCAACGGAGACGACTTGAGGCACGCCGCATTCTGCCGCCGCCGTTAAGCGCTGGGGGCCAGCGCTGAGAATGCCACCGACCAGTTCATCGGCGAGTTCGGTGGTCGTGATATCAAGCACGCCTGCGATGAGCCCCTCGCGAAGCAACGATTCCATCGCCTGACCGCCACTGCCTGTTGCGTGAAACACGAGCACTTCGTAGCCAGCGGCCTCCAAGCGTTCTTTGGCTTTTGATACGCAGGGCGTAGTGACACCAAACATGGTGGCAGCGATCAGAGGCTTGTCATTCGTCGCAGTGGGGGCGGGATGTTGCACCATCCCCGCCATGGCGGCAGCGGCATTGCCGAGCACCAAACGGCTGATGCGATTGATGCCAGCGATATCGACAACCGAGTTCAGCATCAGAATGTCTTTGTCTTTCACATACGGTCGGACTTGACCGCTGGCGAGTGTGCTGAGCATCACCTTGGGTACTCCAATCGGCAAGGCACGCATGGCGGCGGTGCCAATCGTGGTCCCCGCCGACCCACCTAAACCAAGTACACCTGCCAGTTCATCATCTGCCCATGCTTGCCGCGCGATTCGCTCCGCACCTGCCGCTGCCGCCATCACTGCTGCGCCGCGATCGCCGCGCGCGTGCAACTCAGCATGATTACCCCCTCCAGCCTCAAACAGTGCTTCCCGCGAGATGTCCGCTGTAAACACAGGCGTTCCTTGACATCCACAATCAACGACGCGCACGGCGATCCCCATCGATTGCAACCGCTCGCGCACCAACAGCGCTTCGGGGCCTTTGGTATCGAGTGTGGCGAAGAGGTACACAAAACGCATGGTGATTGCTCGCTTGCTTCCGCTCTGGGGGATTTGCATCCCACCGTTATGTATCCATCAACCTTGATGTTAGGACTTACGATATACGACCGATTCTTGCTTGTCGCTATTGGACAATCCTGTTAAGTTATTTTTTGCCAAAACTTTTCTTGCAGTGGCAGATGACAGATGTAGGAGGCATGCAGTGGCGATTTCTCACGTACGGTGTCGAGAGTTGCGTCGAGGTTCTCCGAAATCACAACGTCGACGCGCCAATCGTCGGTTGCTGTTCGATCAACTCGAGGCACGTTACGCCCTGGATGGCAGCCTGCTGACGATCCCCTTGATTCCCGAGCTCGATCAGTTCGGTTCGCAAATTGAAACAGTGATGGGTTACAAGGTCACTGGCGAAGGCGACGAACAATTCCGCATCGCCTATGGCATCTATGATACCGGCGCATCCGTGATCACGTTCTCGCCCTCGGACCAGGTGCTGTTTGAACTCACTGGCACAGGCATTCCGATTAAGGTCCCCGGTGGCGCCGGCGCGGATGCGATCGGTGACGATGGCGGACTCCAAGGCGATGTTTCCGTGGCGGGCGAAATCATCGCCGACGGCATGCACGTCATCAGCCTCGAAGGGGATATCCTCGACCTCGGCATTCAGTTCGACGCCAATACGCCACGGACGCCCAATGTGCAAGCTTTTGTCGGTACCGAAGCAGGTAGCCCCATGCTCCCCACGATCACGGGTACCGTGATTCACAATCCTTCGCCGACGCATCCCAATGGCACGGCCGCCTGGATCGACATGACCGCCTATAAGATCGATTTCGGCGAACTCTTTCCCGAGTTTCCCGAGTTCGCAGGCATCGTCTTCGACATGCCGGACTTGCGTTTCGTCGAGCCAGGCATGAAGCTCACCGCGCCGACCGATGGCAGTGTCACCGATGTGATTCGCATACCTTTGACGCTCTGGGGCGAGGAAAACGCCGCCGATCCTGGCGATTCGATCAGCTATTCGTACAACCCCGTGCAAACGCAAACATCGTTCAGCTTCAACGGCATCACCAGCAACAATCACACGATGCTGTTCGACACCGGCGCACAATTAAGCGTAATCTCGACCGAGATCGCCTTGGAACTTGGACTCGATCTAAGTCAGCCTGTGACGACGATCACCGTGCAAGGGGCGGCCGGCACGGAAGACATCCCCGGTTATGTCATCGACGTGCTGGAAGTGCCGCGCGATGACGATAGCGATGGTGTGATTGATGGGATTTTACGATTCACCGATGTGCCGATCTACGTGCTGGATATTGTGCCGGGATTGGACGGCATCTTGGGCATGAACTTGTTCAATTTAGCGCATGGCATGTTGTACGATCCGTATGATGCGGCAGGCGCATCGCTGCAACTCGCGTTCTTTACCGATGTCGCTCGCGAGATTCCCGATCCGACGGAAGAACTGGCGATCGATTTTCTTTCGCAAGCGTTTCCCGCCTTTGGCAGTTTGGGAACGGGTGCGGGACTACCGAGTTTCGGTATCGAAGTGCCGCCGCCACCCAATCAAGCGCCAACGGCGATCCAGCTTTCCAATTCGCAGGTCTTCGCCGATGTGCCGGGGAGTTGGGTGGGGCGCGTCAACACGATTGATCCCAACGCCGGCGACACGCATACGTACACCGTCAGCGATAGCCGCTTTGAAGTCCGTGATGGCGAACTCTATTTGAAGAACAGCGCAACACTGGATCTGGCTGCCGCATCTAGCATTGAAATTGAAGTCACCGCCACCGACGCAGGCTCACTCAGTTTCTCGCAACCATTCACACTCGATGTGATCGCCCGCCCGGCAAATTGGGACTACGCCTTTCAATGGGCGGATGCACCAATGGATGTGAATCACGATGGCTACATCACCGTACTCGATGTGGGCATTGTCATCACGGAACTCAACGCGACAGGACAGCGCACTCTGCCGGTGCTTCCCGTCGGAACAGTCCCAGCACCGTTCCTGGACGTTTCCGGTGATGGCATGCTCAACATTCTCGACGCGGCACTGATCCTGACGTATCTCAATTCCGGCGGTCAAGGCGAACCGACGTCAACTCTGTTGATGGAAGATGCTACCAGCGCGACGCCAGCCGCTTCCGTGGCTTGGATTCCCAGCAGTGCCACAGCATCCGCGACTACCGCCACTCTGGAATCAACCGCCGACGATTTGTTGTGGAAGTATCTCCCCACGAGCGCGACGTTCACCAACATCGCCGCGCAGCCGCTAGCGCAGGAGAACCTCGATTGGTTTGCCGCCTATGGCGCAGCGGATTGGTCACATCGCATCGAGCGCATTAAAGCCGCTTTCGCGGACTTGGATGAGTCAGGCGACGATTGGTGGCTGTAAAGAAAGTGCTGAGGCAGCAACTCTTCCTGGATAGGGCAAGCAATCCTGCCTGCCTTTACATCACAAGAAATGCCAAAGCGGCAGCTTAGCGCATTACAAGAAATTCAATCGAGGTAGTGAAACCATCGATCGCAATCCTATCGCACCTACTGCCGCTTAGCCAATCTGCGACCGCTTACGAGGCGGACTTGGCTTTGTCTTTGGCCACTTTGATCAAATGGCTCAGGCGGGCCTTATGGCGACCGGCCGAGTTCTTGTGAATGATCTTGCTGGCGGCAGCATTGTCGAGCTTCTTGGCGGCGGCGCGAAACGCGGTTTCGGCTACTTCCAAATTGCCAGCGACGACAGCTTCGCGGACTTTCTTGATCTGGGTCTTTACGGCCGACTTGCCGGCCCGATTGCGAGTACGACGGACATCGCTTTGACGCAGACGTTTTTTAGCGCTTTTTGTTGTGGGCATTGCGAGTTGGCGCGATATGCTAACGAGGTTGTACGGGATTTCCGGGGATCCGTCCCTAGTGACGGAAGCCGTCGCCGCTTTTGGCGAATCGCATATCATCGCGAATCCTCGTCGGTTTGTCTAGCCGCAATCGAATTGACTCAGCGGCTTGCAGTGATTCGACGTCTGGGTTTCAATGGCAATTGGCGACGGCGCGTTACCTATCCCCTTATATTCTATGGACTTGCGATGTTTCCCTCGACGGCCCGCACGCACGGCAAAGTCTATCTGGTGGGTGCCGGACCCGGTGATCCAGGGCTAATTACGCTGCGCGGCGCCCAATGCCTGGCGCAGGCGGATGTGGTGCTGTACGACTATCTCGTGAATCCGCGCATCCTCGAACATGCTCGCGAAGGGGCCGAACTCGTCTCATTAGGTGCCCACGGTCGGACCAAGATCTGGACCCAGGACGAAATCAACGCCCGTATGGTGGCCGACGGCCAGGCAGGCAAACTCGTCGTGCGGCTCAAGGGGGGCGATCCGGCGATCTTTGGACGCATGGCCGAAGAACTCGAGGCCTTGGTTCAAAATCAAGTCGCGTATGAAGTGATTCCGGGCGTGACGGCGGCGGTGGCAGTCAGCAGTTATGCCGGCGTGCCGATCACCCATCGAGATTTGGCGTCGGCCGTGGCGCTTATCACCGGCCATGAAGATGCCGAAAAGAGCGAGTCGTCGCTCGACTATGACGCGCTCGCCCGCTTTCCAGGGACGCTCGTGTTCTATATGGGCGTGACGATGGTCCGCGAGTGGACCGCCGGTTTGCTATCCGCAGGCAAGCCGCCCGACACGCCAGTCGCCATCATACGTCGCTGTAGCTTGCCCGATCAATTCGCTGTCTATACCACGCTGGTCCAAACCGCCGACGAACTAACGCCTGCGTCGAAGTTGCGACCGCCAGTGATTGTGGTGGTGGGCGAGGTAGCCAAACTTGGTCCGACATTATCGTGGTTCGAGAAGCGTCCCTTATTTGGTCAGAAGATCGCCATCACCCGCGCCGCCGAACAAGCAAGCGATCTCTACGCACGTCTGGCAGACCTGGGGGCGGAAGTCTGGGAACAACCGGCGATCGAGATTCGGTGTGTTAACGATGTCGCGCCGCTGGATGGCGCGCTCAGTCGCTTGAGTGCGTTCGATTGGATCGTCTTCTCCAGCGCCAACGGCGTAACGAAGTTCTTCGAGCGTTTGAAATCGACCGGCCGCGACGCGAGAGCGTTGGGGGGCGCCAAATTGGCCGTCATTGGACCCGGCACCGCCGAGAAACTCGCCGAGTACGACTTGGTCGCCGATCTCGTGCCAGACGAATACCGCGCCGAAGCCTTGGCGACAGCGCTCGCGCCCCATGCCAGTGGCAAGCAGGTGTTGCTCGTGCGGGCCAGTCGAGGGCGGGAAGTGTTGGCGGATGAATTGCGCGCTGCGGGAGCCTATGTCGAGCAAGTGGTCGCCTATGAAAGTCTCGATGTCACACACGCCAGCGAGCGCGTGCTGGAACTTTTGGAACAAGGGACACTCGACTGGATGACCGTCACGAGTTCCGCGATCGCCCGTTCGTTGGTCGCGCTTTTTGGCGAGAAACTGCGCCGCACCAAACTCGCCAGCATCAGCCCCATCACGTCCGCCACGCTGCGAGAGTTAGGCTATGAACCAGCGGCGGAAGCCACAGAGTACACGATGGATGGCGTGGTAAAGGCGATTATGGCGACACGTACTCCAAGTTAGCTACACGCTTGCCACATCCACCAAATCCAACGTACGCTCAGCCTTAAATAGCTTGGGCGGAACGTCGATAAAGCGAACGCGGCAAGAATGCCACCATGGGAGCATATACGTGACTTGTCGCTCACGTAAAAAACTTCAACACCGGCTTTTGAAAACTCGCCGATAGTTCCGGCAACGTGAGTTCATCTTCGCGGGTGAGGTCGATCGCGAGTTCGCCTTTGCGGTGCAGCGAGATCCACTGCATTTCGGGGTCGAGGATCACGACACACAGTACACCCGCCGTCAGGTACTCGCGAATCTTACGCAGCACGCGACTGGGGCGATCATCAGGAGACAGAACCTCAAAGACCAGTTCCGGCGCGACATCCGCGTAACCAGCGGGAAGTTGATCGGCTGGCAATCGCTGAAAGCTATAGTACATCACGTCCGGCCCGCGCACTGTGTCGGGGCCGCGCTCCGTCACCACGCCGGAATCGTTACCAAAGACACGTCCCAGTTTGTGCTTTTCGACAAAGTCGCCGATGATTCGCAACGTCTTGCCAGAGACGTAGCCATGTCGCAAGCCAGGACGGTTCATGACCAGCAACTCTCCGCGTTCCAGTTCCAGCTGCCGCTCGTCATCGAGCTGCTGGAATTCTTCGGCTGTCATTAAGTGTGCGCCAATCGCCATGGTCTTTCTCGCAGGCCAACAATTTCCAGGCAGGCGGGACGCCTACCCTACTATCGCTGAAAAATCGGCAAGTACGCTAGATCCAGTTGCAGCATGATCAAGTTGCAGGCGGTGACGTAGATGGGACCGATATTGCCGGTCCAACTGCCGTCGGCGGCTTGCTCGTTGACAATCTTCTCATAGAGCTTGTCGCGGAACGGATCCCACTCCTTCTTCTCTTGGCGATACATCACCTGGGAATAGTAGAGATAAGTGTAGTGCCAGTGACCGAACGATTGTCCCCCTTCGCTTAGCCCCACCAGATTCTTCTTGCAGTACTCCAGCATGTCCGGCACATTCTTGCCATCGTAGTCGCCAGCATTGTACAGACAGGCAAGCGCTGCGGCGGTGATGGCGGGGCGACTGGTGCCATGATTGCGCGAACTATACGAGATGCCGCCGTCGGCATTCTTGCAGCTATAGATATACTGCTTGGCTTTGTCGATGATCTCGCTGGGAACAGTGATGCCGGCGTTGCGACAACCGCGCAAACCTTGCACCTGGGTGATGGTGGTCGAACCTTCGTCGAAGTTGTTGCCATCTTTGGCGCTGACATAACCCCAACCGCCCGAAGGCGTTTGCGCGCGGCCGCTGAACTCCGCCGCCTTGGTCAACACATCGATCAACTCCTTGCGTCGTTCCTCGTCTTCCTCTTCGCCGATCACTTGCGAGAGAAACAACATCGCGAAGCCATGCCCATAGGTGTAGCGATTGTCAGCGACGGGATCGCCAATCAAGCCGTTATCGCGACATTTGGTTAGCAGGTAGTCGATCGCGCGGCGAATGTTTTTCGCGTAGGGGCCTTGGATGGTGGTCGAACCCGAAGCGATGAGCGCAGTGCCGGCCAGCGCAGTCATGGCGGTGGGGTAGTTGCCGGCGGTCCACTGGCCGATTTTCGATTGCGTGCGGGCGACCCAATCGAGCCCTTTTTTGATCGCTTTTTCCCAGCGCTCGTTCTTTTTAGCCGCGAATACAGGCGACGCCTGCGTCGCACCAATCGCGGCGGCCCCCGTCAACGCGGCGAGCGTGGTAAGCGCGGAACGCCGATTCATGCCTGGCAACATACGAAACTCCTTATGGCATCATAGCTTACGGAGAGAGGGCGCGGACCGCATCGTCGCTGTTCGCTCCGCGAACGTAGCGTCTTTTGCGACAACGGGGTGGGCCACACACGTTCTATTGTGCAGGATCGGCGGGGTAAAGTCCATTTCGGCGGCGGGAAAACCCTACCGCATGGGCACTTTCAGCCATTCCTGGTACTCCGGCGACTTTACGAAATTGGCATACTCCGGCAACGTCGTGAGATCGGCGAATTCCAACTCGAACGTTTTGTTCATGGTCTTTAACAACTCGAGTGTGCCAGCGTGATCCTGCTCCTGCAGTGTGATGTTGACCAACACCCAGTAGGCATCGGACGAAGGGGGATCGAGTTTTGTGGCCTGGAGCGCGAGCCTCTTGGCCTCGTCGAAATTGCGGTTTTGTAATTGCAAGCTCGCGCGCAGTTCGTCGAGATAAGGATCTCCACCGATCGCCGCGTCGACGCGATCGATGGATGCCAGCGCCCCTTCATAGTCGCCGAGCACAGTGTTGCTATCGATGGCCAGCAGGTCGGCGTTGGGCTCGTTGGGATAGAGCGCTCGCAGAGTCTCGCTCGCCTTCTTGTAGCTCTCCATATCATCGACTTGAATTGCGGCGGTCAGGCGTAGAATGAGCAGCGTCTTGCTTTGCTGGACCGACGTCGGCAACGAATCATAGACCTGCATCGCCTGCTGGAATTGCCCGCGCGAGATCGATTGCTGAAACTCATTGATCTTGTTGATGTGCTTGATATAGTCGCTTTCACTGGCAACCAGTTTCGCTAATGCCGATCGATTGGAGCTGGTAATCATCGGCAGCAAACCGCGACGCAATGTGGCCGACATCAACTCTCCCGTCGCCATGATATAGATATCGTTGATCCGGATTTCGCCTTGGCTATTCTTGGCGAGAATCAGATGATGGTAGTTCACGCCGGATAGCCCTTTCATGCGAAACCAGGCCATGTGACGTCCCTTTTGCTTGTGCAAGCGCAGCATTTTCCACATGCCGCGTTGCTGCATTTGGGAAACGACTTGACTGCCAAAGCCACCTTTCTGAAGGCCTTCCTTCACGCCGCCGTATAAGTCTTGCTTAACTTTCGCCGATACTTCTAAGCCTTCGACAGCGGTATCGAGAAATTGGTCCATATCGAGGCGGGCGTTCAAACTGGCCGTATCGCCCCGTAACGCGTCGGCTTCCAACGCCCGGCAAAAATCGAAGTATTCACCGGAGGTAATATCTTGCTTTTGATCGAGGGTGGTGGTCACCGCTGCCGAAAGTTCGCGCGGCGAGTCGCTCGCGACTTCGGTCGAACCGGAATTAGCCGTCGGCGCCCCCGCCGGCGGAGCTTTTGTTCCGCAGCCTGACACCAACACCACCAACAAACCCAAGATCAACCCGCGCGAAAAACTCACACTCATGACAAACGCCTCACACGCATGAAGGGACCAGCGTTACAACACCCCTCCCACGATAGCGGTGGCTCCGACGACTTGCAATCTTGGGCAAACCAGGGAAATCGCCTGAACTGGCATCGCGGGCTGTATTGGTTCGCCTGAGAATCGAACACTCTTGCCACATTGTGGGGAGCTTGTACGGGATTCAGCGAGCGCTACAGCTTTGGGATCGGTTGGATCTTCACGCCGGGTGGAATGGTAGGAAAGGGGGGCCAATAGATTTCGACCAGCGCGGCACCAAAGCCCCGTTTGAGTTCTTGATCGGCGCGGGCGGACCAGGGAGTGCCAGGGTGATCGACGAGGATTTGCTCATAGAGCTTCGTCGCTTTTTCGATATAAGGCTTGGCCTCCTCCGTGAGCGTCTCTTTCCGGTTGTGTATGTCCCAGTGCACCAGCGTCAGGTTCGGGGCTTTGGTCAGCGGCACCACCTTGGGGTTCTGGATGAAGTACTCCAAGTACGCGCCATATTCGTACATCCGGGCTTGATAGGCGATAAGCTGAGCGTAGATCAAGTCGTAGTTCGCTTGCCAGCGCGGCGAGACTTCTTCCTGCCGATGCGAAGCGAGTGATTCCATTACGGCTTGAGCTTTGGCCAAATAGCGCAGGTAAACAATCGCCTTGGTTTGTTCCTCGCGCGCTTGCTTGACGAGGGTCGGATAGTCCGGCGCGAAACGGACCCGCATCTCGATAATCTTCGAAATCTCGGGGTCGTAGGGATTCAAATCGTAGATCACTTGATAGACGGTTTTGCGCATCACGGAAGCATCGCGATCGGTGATGATCTCGATTCGCGCGCGAAGATCGGGACGATAGCTGCGCATCGCTTCCAGTTCATAGCGCCGCTTCTCACCGCGCACCAGATTGCTTTCCAAGCCAGGGAGCATGAAGAAAATGCCACCAGTCTCGCGTGCGAGACGCGTTTGTTCATAGGGGCCAAAGCCGCTGGGATGGGCATCGTAACGGCGGCGAAAGCCATCGGTTTGCAACTGTTCGACGAAGGCCGATTCCGGGCCACGATCGATTTGCAGCCAATGGGTGTGTCGCGTTTGCGGATGAATCCAACTAATGTACGCATACGGATAGCCAAACACCGCCTCACGCCCCAGCACATAGCAACGACACTTCGCCGCCTTGGCTTGCGCGATCGCCTGCTCCAAGTAAAGGTTGTTGTTCTCCGGTTGTCCGCTCTCGTCGGTGACGAGAATTAACAGCATCTGACGATGGGTGCGCTGCGCATATTCTTGATGATGGGCGATGGAACGCCCGACCGCTTCGCACATCATCTCCAGGCCAGAAGGATCGACCGGCACACTATCGATAGCAGCGCGAATTTTCGTTTGATCGGACGTGGGACTTTCGGTATGCAAACCGAAGCCACCGCCAAAGCTAGTGACGCCAGTCATCAAGCGATCGGACTTGTGCGAGGAGATGCCAAGTTCGGTATAGACCCGTTCGATGCGATCGCGAATCAGCTTCTGGTCGTCTTTCATGCTTTCCGATTGATCGAAACACCAGACCGCCAACACGGGTCCTTTGTCCATGAACCAGAGAATCTCTTGCGTGATTTGATCGAGCGCTTGATCGTAGTTATCGACGATGCTCCGAGGATCGCCCAAGGCACCGTCAGGCGCGGCGGCCACGAGCGCACTGGGGGGTGGAGCATCCGAGAGCAAAGCGTCGAGGCGAATCTCGCCGGCTTCGACTTTTTCCTGCACGGAAGGATCGAGCTTCGGCGCGGTCAGTTGGCCACCGCCAGTGCCTGTCGCGCCACCACCTTCTAAGCCGCTGCCATCCGCGACGCCCACCTGCACGGTCTGCGGCAACGTCGCGACTTGCATTTCGGTGGCTGGCACAAGTTGATCGTCGAGTTCGATCTTGAGCAAATCTTCTTCCGGCGGATTAAGGCGTGCTTCGATGGTGCGAATCACCGGTGGCACGACTTCCGGCAGCATCCACATTCCCAAGCCAATGAGCAACACCAGATGAACCGTAAGGGACGCGAAGACGGCACCGGAACCGTTCAGGATACCGCGAATCCGCCAACGGCGAGGTGGGACGGGCGATTCGTCTGTCTCGTCTTCATCGTCCAAATCTTCTTCGTCATGCGATTCGCCTTCGAGTTCTTCGTCCTCGATGGGTCGCGCAGTAGATTGCTGCGGCGGCGGGGCAGGGCGGGGAGGCGGAGCGGCAGCCTCGATCCGTTTGGACGACGGAGTTTTGGGCGGCGCATGTTCGCTCGATTGACTCATTTCCAAACCTGCCATTGGAAGAATAGGGAACGCGTTCGATTATACGGCATCGCCGCCGACATTCCCAATACAGAATCTCGCCAGCCAACTGCGAGGTAGATCAGAGGCCAGCGGCAACGGCGATTGGCCGAGCGATGTCAGAATCGCGTTGGTTGCCAGATACCCGCTGCGCACAGCGCTTTCCATCGTTGCCGGCCAGCCTGTGTTCGTCCAATCGCCAGCGAGAAAAAGATTGGCGACGGGCGTTCTTTGCCCGGGCCGCCATTGATCGTAGCCAGGGCGATAGGAGAAGACCGCCTCACGCTCGGTCACGATCTTGCTGGCGAGCAGTTTGGCATCGTTGGCCGCCGGAAAGATGGCGCGCAGATCGGCCAGCACGGTGGCGAGGACTTCTTCGCTGGTAAGCTTCGCCAGATCGCGCGAGGCGCTAATCACGACCTGATAGTAATGCCCCGGCGAATCTGGGTGCGCAGGTGTGGCAGGCGGACGACGAAAGACCCACTGCGTCAAGCGATCGACCAAAACCGCATGCGCGAGCGAAGAGAGAGGTCGATCGAACCAAAGATGCACGCCAGAGATGGGCGACGAACCTAGCGTTTGGAGCGGCGCGAGAGCTGGCAAGTAACTAAAAAGTTCGGGAGACAATACGTCGTGGATTCGATGCCAGGGAACTGCCAACAGATAACGATCAAAGATGCGGGAGGTGCCATTAGCAAGCTCGATGGCGCGAACGCCGTGAGCGTCGCCTCGCACTTGAGCAATGGCCGTTTGGCGATGCAATATCACGCCTTGCTGCTGAAGCAACGTCGCCACTTGCTCGTCGAACAATTCGCGCAAACTCAGCTTTGGCACATCAACAGCATAGCCACTAGCATTGCTAAGAAAGCCATCGACGAACACCTTGCGCGCCGCCGCCAGCGATGCGCGATCGACCGTCTCGCCGAGCGCACTCACCAGCACGATCGACCAGAAGCGATCGATGCATTGCTGCGAAACGCCTTGCGCGCGCAGCCACGCGCCAATTGTGGGAGCATCGTCCGTTTCATTGATCGGCACGCTCGCAAGCTTAAGCAGCACGCGACCGATTTGCCAGCGATCGCCCCACGTCAAATAGCCTTGGCGAAGAAAGCTCACTGCCAGATGCAGTGGGGAAGGCAACCAACGCGAAGCCTTGAGGTCGTATTGTCGGCCATGGGACCAAAGAAATGCAACGTGCGAAAGCGCTCGAACTGGTGCGCGATACCGACGCGGACACAGAAATCTTGAAAGTTCGTACAGCAGGCCATGCTCACATGCTGGCAATGGTCGATGACTTCGGCGGTATTGGCATCGCG
>JBGSHH010000288.1:0-1743 GCA_041752355.1 Pirellulaceae bacterium
ACGCGCCAGAAATCGCTTGCAATGATTTCGCATAGGCGTATATTGATGCGATATGAATCTTATCTTGTGAAAGCGGGTCGATGCGTCCTCTCATACTTGCCTCGGCGTGTCTGTTGTTGCTCGTTGGCGAGCGCGTAAGTAGCGCGCAGACCGCGCCGCAATTCGATCGGCATGTGGTGGCTGTATTCAGTCGCCTGGGCTGCAACGCGGGTGGTTGTCATGGAGCCGTGCAAGGCAAGAACGGCTTTCGGCTTTCCTTGTTTGGTGCCAAGCCGCTCCTCGATCATCAGCAATTGGTGCGAGATCAGGCGGGACGCCGACTCGATCTGCTCCATCCGGAGAATAGCCTGCTGCTCCTCAAGGCGACCGCTCGCGTGCCGCATGGTGGTGGTCGGGCGCTGCAACCGGACAGTCCCGAGTACGATATCGTTCGCGATTGGATCGCGGCAGGTGCCAAGCCCGACGAACAAACCGACCGTGGCCTTGTCGAACTCGTCGTTTCGCCGCGCGAACAGTTGATCAACTCCGGCGAGAGTTATCGACTCACCGCGCAGGCGAAGTTTGCCGATGGCACCACCGAAGACGTCACCGCGCTCTGCTCGTTTCAATCGCTCGACAACAGCACCGCCACGGTCGATGCCAGTGGCCAGGTGACGGCAACCAATGTCGGCGATGTGACGATTCTCGTTCGTTATCGCGATGAGCCTGCCAGTGCTTTAGCCCTCGTCGCCCGGACGTCACCGGCCCCGTTCCCGGATGTGAAGCCGTACAACTTTGTCGACGAACAGGTGGTGAGCAAACTACGTCGCTTGGGCATTCCGCCAGCGGATTTGGCGGACGATGCGACGTTCCTGCGTCGCGCCCGCTTGGACGTCACGGGGCAACTGCCTTCGCCGGACGAAGTTCGCGCGTTCTTGGCGGATAACTCCACCGATAAGCGTGCCAGGAAGATCGAGCAATTGCTAAGCGAGCCGGGCTATGCCGCCGTATGGACGTTGAAGTTCTGCGATTTGCTCGGGGCGAGTGACTTCGGTGTCTATGCCGATGGATTGGCGGAACATTACGAAGCGCCGCGCTTTCAAGCTTGGGTTCGGGCACGTCTGGAAGAGAACTTGCCCTACGACGAGTTCGCCGCCCGCATCATCACCGCCACCAGTCGCGAGGGGCGCGATCTGGATGCGTGGTCGAAGGAAATCATCGCGTTGCAAACAGGCTATGCCACGCCGCGTACCGATCTGGAACTTTACGCACAGCGCAAGACGCTCGATATTTATTGGCAACGGCGCGATGCCACCGGTGTGTCCGGCGCGATGCAAGTCGCGCATACGTTCTTGGGCTTGCGATTGCAATGCGCACAGTGCCATCGCCATCCGCACGACGTTTGGCAGCAGGACGACCTGCTCAGCTTCGCCAACTTCTTCACCCGCGTGCGGCGCGTCGGATTCGAAGGGGACAACGAAAAACGCTATCCGGAAGAAGCGGCGCGCTTCAAAGCGTTGGAAGCCGAAGGGAAGCAATTGGTCGAAGATGCGAAGAAACTCAAGGAAGGCAAAGTTAAGGAACTCGCAGAAAAAGCCAAACAAGCCGAGCAAGATCGGAATCGACTCAAGAACGAAATTGCCAAGGCGGAACAGGCGAGTGCCACGGCGGACGTCGAAGCCAAACGCGCGGAATTGCTGGCGGCGGAGCAAATCATCGCCGAGCATAAAACCGCGCAGCAAGAAGCCAACGATCTGGAACGCC
>JBGSHH010000289.1:0-1994 GCA_041752355.1 Pirellulaceae bacterium
CTCGTAGTAGCGCCGCGCCATGCCGATGAGCGCGGTGAGATAGTAGCTGGTCGATTCCACCTCTTGAAAACGGCCTGCGTATTTCTCCTTGAAACCGGGGCCGAGCTTGCGTTCGGTCGCGTCGAGCGCTTGCTGATAGAGTTCAATCGCCTGGGCGTGCGCGGGCATGTCGAGCGCTTGCAACAGCAGCGCGGCGGCGCAATCGGGGTCTTCTTGCAAGGCTTGGACGAGATACTTGGCACGCTGTCGGTCGTCGTCGGTCGCTTCCGCCTTATCAACCAATTTCAGCGCCCGACCCTCCGCCGTTTTGGAACTTCGCCGTTTGCGCGGTCGTGGGGGCGTCGCCGAGAAGGAATCTTGCGCAGGCATTGCCCCGGACATGATTTCGCGCAGTGCCGACAAAGCCATTTCCGGCGTCATGCCCGGCGGCAATGTCCCCATTTCCCGCAGAACGTCCTCGAAGGAGGGGTCATTAAGCGGATTGGGCAGTTTCTTTTTGGGACCACGCTTGGCCATGAACTGTTATCCTCGTACCAAAACAAGACCGCTCCACCAGCGGCGGTACAATTCAGTATATCGGTATCCGTAGCGACGGCATACCGTGGCCAAGGCGAGTCCGGCGTTCCCAATTGAGGCCAGATGCCACCCCGCTCGACTGCTGGCGATCCCCAGAGTCGCGCTCGATCACGGTGATACTGCGGCAGCAATCCAAGAAACAAAAAAACCCGCTTCAGCCAGGCTGAAGCGGGCGATGTTGTTCGGTTGAGCGACGAGCGGTTCACTTTAATGCACAGCTCGTTTAGTTCACAGCCGGGGCGTTGACACGCGCGGCGCTGGCGTCCCAGTAAGGGAACTTGCCGTAGGTGCTTAGCTCCGAATAGAGCAGGGTGCAGGCGGTGCAAATCGCGATGAACGACAGCACCAACATCATGGTATAGACATTGAACCGCTGCTTTTGCACCGGGGCGTCGTTAGATTCTTGTGGCAACGCGATCTCCTTTACGAATAGGACCCTTCTTGAATTCCGGAATGATTTCGGCCACGGCGCGATTGGCGGTCACCTGGCGGATAATCACTTTGCCGAGATATTGATTTTCGCGAAAGACTTCGAGCGTATGATCAGCGACCAAGCCATCATCTTTACCGATCGAAATCTCGATCAGGCCTTTATCGCTGACCGCTAGCACCACGCCATCGACGGTCGGCGAGATTTTTTCGGTTAGCGTGTTGACCGTCAGTCCAAACTTGTTCATCACGTTCTTCTGCTGCGCGACTTGTTCGATGAGCTGTTGTTTCCGCTCATCGAGCAGTACCAGCTTGCCTTCGGCTTGCTGAACTTGATCGGTCAGGGCCACAACGCGAGCGAATTTATCGTCACGATCTTGCACGACGGTGACGATATCGCCTCGCAATTCGGCGTTCTCGGCCGTCGCCTTGGCGAGATTCGCTTCCGCGACGCCGAGCTTCTGCACAAGTTCCGTATGGGCCGATTGCAGTTTCGTGAGTTCGGCTTGCGTGTTGGTGAGGTCGGCTAATTGCGTTTCCATCTTGAGTTGCAAGCCGGCCAATACCTGACGACGGGCGGCCTGATGTTCGGCCAGTTGTTGCTTGTAGCTTTCCAACTCGACGCGCAATGCCTGATTCAATTCGTAGGCCTGTTCCAAACTCGGTTTCAAACCGAGCGGTTTAGAAGGTGAAGCAGTGGTGTTGAGCGCCACTTCTTTCCAGTTCTTGTGAGTGGCAAACACCATCACCGAGAACGACATGAACACGATGCTCATGACCAGGATGAGAACCGTGAAAATCTTGCCCACCAGTGTCATGGCCGTCGTTCCTATACGTCGCTGGCTGAACTAATTCAAAACCACTTGTATGTCGCAGGCGAGCATCGCTCGCACTACAAATTTGTACGGAGAAAGCGGCTCAGAGAGTGCTTTCACCTACCTAGATAAGCCGATTCGCCTAGGGCGAAGGTCCACTCAGTATAATTGCCG
>JBGSHH010000290.1:0-2186 GCA_041752355.1 Pirellulaceae bacterium
TGATGTGAGCGACGACGACATTAAGCATCACAACCTCGTGCTATGGGGCGATCCCGGCAGCAACGCGGTCTTGGCCAAGATCATCGACAAGTTGCCGATTCAATGGTCGAAAGGGAAGATCGTGGTTGATCAACATGGCGAATTCTCCGCCGACAAACACGCGTTGATCGCAATCTATCCCAATCCGCTCAATCCGGAAAAGTATGTGGTCCTCAATAGCGGTTTCACGTTCCGCGAATATGCTCATCTGAACAACGCCCGGCAAGTGCCGATGTTGCCGGACTGGGCCGTGGTCGATCTCAGCACGCCGCCAAACACCGTCTGGCCCGGCAAAGTTGTCGCCGCTGATTTCTTTGATGAGCAGTGGAAATTGAAGAAGTCGGATCACAAGTAGTCTCGCGAATTCCCCCTCTCGGAGTGCGATCATGAATCGACTTGTCAACCGCGCGGAGCAAGCTCCACGGCTTAACGTGCTGCTGGGACTGTTCGCATTGTTGTGTTTGTCTAGCGTCGCAATCGCGCAACAACCCAAGCCCTATCGCTTACCCAGCGTCGATCTCAAGCAGCGCGTGATTTGGGGGAGCGAGGCGACCACGCCGGAGGGGTTGAAGCTGCGCTTTGGAGGCTTGGATCAGGAAGCACCACAAGGTGCACCTGACATGAAGTTGTTCGATGGCGAGCAAGAGTTGGAAATGAGCTTTGCGGCGCGAATCGGCAAGCTTGTCAATGTTATGGATGTGGTTGAAGGAATCAGCCGTTTACAGGAGGCTTATCGGCTCGAGTACTTCAGCGCCCAACGTCATGATTCGACTAGGTTGCATGTTTCCGCCGCCAGCGAAAGACTGGAGTTTGCCCTCCAAGTCATCGCCACCAAGGCAAAATCATCTCGGAACGATTATGTTCAAGAGCAGGCACAACGCGCGGGCAGTCTGCTCGTTGAGGCGTCGAAGCTCCTCCCCAAAATGGATGGCGAAGTCACAGGCGAAGCAATTCGCAAGCTGCAAAACGCCCGAGAACTCGCGGAACGGGCCGATGATTGTTTACGCACCCAGCCGCCGCCGCGTGCCCTCAGTCCTCTGACTTACGATCCACAAACGAAGCTGTTTATCGTCTTTGGCGGCGATCACCTCGATCATCTCACCAACGATCTGTGGGTCTTCGATCCCGCGAAGCAAGTGTGGCATGCAAGTTATCCGGAGAAATCGCCAGCGCCGCGGGCTAATCATAAGTGGGAAGTGCTATCTAATGGCAAGCTCAAGCTGACCGGCGGCTACACCTATTTCAGCAACACCGACTATATGGGCGGGCAATACATTGATGTAAATGACGGCGAGTGGATCTACGATATCGCCGCGAACACGTGGACGGGTTCTGGAAAGATGGTGGAGAGTGCTACGCGCACCTATCGTACCGGTCCTTTTCATCCCGACTTCTTCACTCAAGGCGACAAGCCGGACGCAGAAGCATTTCAGAAGAAGCTCGAAACACTACCCGTGAATACGTGGGTCGCCACCAAACCGTTGCACAAGCCGCAGCTAAATCGCGATTGGGGGACGGCAGTGCTCACGCCGGATAGCGCTTTGATGTTGCGTTGGAGTGGTGGTCACTGTGCCCACTGTGGCACGGATGTCCTGCAGTATCACACGCGGACCAACCGCTGGGAGTTGACAGCACCGGTGGAGTTTCCGCTCGGGCAACTCTATACCAACACGGAATATCCGTCGGGCGTCAGCTTCAATGGCGGAGCATGGATCACGGGGCATACGTATCAGGGTTACGCCTGTGATCCCAAGACGGGAAATATGTGGTTCGTTGGTCAAGAGAAGCAAGCTTTCGAATATGCTCCCTTAGCAGGGAACTGGCGGTCGACGGGCGTGGAGAAACCCCGTGGCATGAACTACGACAGTTGCTTCTACACGCTCACGCTTTGCACCATTCCCTCAGGCATCGCGTGCTGGACAAACGAAGGGCGGATGTTTCATCTGCCTGCTGGCAAGACCGAATGGACCGAATGGAAACTCACTGGCGACAAGTTGCCAGGTTCGCAGGTTGATAACTCCACGCTGACCTATGACTCGAAGCGCGATCGCCTGCTCTTCTTTCGTAAAGCCTATGGCGACGACAATAAGTATGATGGCGTGATTCACGATTTAGATTTGAAGACCAAGTCCGTCAGCAAGCTCACG
>JBGSHH010000291.1:0-11651 GCA_041752355.1 Pirellulaceae bacterium
ACAAGCAACTGCGCCGCGATCTTCAGGCGGCAAGCGGCGCGAAGCTTACACAAAATGCGGCGGAGTCGGGAGTTGAGATGTTACTGCTCACCGGGAATAACGTGAGCATTGAGTATCGTGCCACTTCCAAACACATGCTCCGCCGCGAATTGAATGCCGCTGGGGAAGCAGTACGTAACGAAAAATTCGTCTGGTCGCGACCACTCCTACCGCGCTGGCAGGTGGAAGCGTCCGGCCCGGGCCAAGTCACGCTGGCTTTCGATGCCACTACCGCTGAGTCGCCACTGACTCCCGCCTGGAAGGCACTCCGCATCACTGGCGTTGTCGGCAGCGATCATCGCTATGAGAAACCACGGGAGCCTAACTGATGCGAAAACAACTCAGGAAACATCGTCGTGGCATGGCTCTGTTTTGGACCCTCGGCTTGATTACCGTGCTGGTCGCGGTGACCGGACTGCTGGCTCAAACGTTTGTGTCGGCGCAGCGTGAGAGCCGTCGTCGCGAGCAACGCCTGCAAGCCGAACTCTTGGCGGCCGGCGCAAGCTCTCGAGTCGCTGCCCAAATTGCTCGCGATAGCAAATATGCTGGCGAAGCGTGGGAACTCGACGAAGCCACCAGCGGGCTCGACTTTCCCGCCCAGATCACCATCACCGTAGAACCGATTCCAGAACAACCGACGCTGCGTAGCGCGGACATCCTGGTGCGCTATGGTGCCGACTGCGCGCACAGCGTCATGATCGAAAAACAGATTCGTGTGTCAGGAGGCAAGCCATGAAGGTACGTTCCCCAAAAACAAGCTGGGGCTTCACGCTGGTGGAGTTACTCGTAGTCATAGCGATAATCGGCGTGCTGATTGCCGCCATGATGCCGGCGCTAGTGAGTAGTCGCGAAGTGGCGCGGCGGATGGAGTGTTCGCATCATGCCGCCAAATTGGGATTGGCTTTGCAGCAATATGAGTCGGCCTACATGCGATATCCCGCCGGCTGCCTTAGTGATGTGGTGCCGGTACTCAATCCGGTCACCGGCAACGAGCACGGCTGGTTGATCGCGACGCTCCCTTATATCGATCGCGGTGATGCGTACCGGGCCTATGTGCCGAAGGAAGACATCACCGCCGCTGCCAACCAGCCGCTGCGCATGTTGACCATCGCCACCCTGCAATGCCCTTCGGATTCCAGCCACATTGGCGTCGCGCAGCCAGCCAGTAGTTACGCTGGCGTCTATCACCATGTCGAAAGTCCACTTGACGAAGGAACCAGCGGCGCATTGACCGTAAACAAGTATCTGCGCCTGGAAGACTTTTCCGATGGTCTGGCAAGCACGATCTTCCTCGGCGAGAAGCAGAGCGATCCGAGCGATCGCGGTTGGCTTTCCGGATCGAGGGCGACGCTGCGCAACACCGGCGCGGCAATCAACGACGTTGCGCCGCTTCTCAACGATCCCCAGTTCGTCGGTGGCTTTGGTGGGCCGCATGCTGGCGGCGCGTGGTTTGTGTTAGGCGATGGTCAGACGCGGTTCTTGGTCGATGAACTCGATCCCGCCGTGCTGCAAGCGCTCGCCCATCGCACGGACGGCAAACTCCTGAGCGACGACGCGTACTAACCTCTTGAGCCGTAGTATGAAGCCACCCATCCTCCCCCCGACCAAGCGCCCCGGCTATCCGCTCGGGATGCTGTTTGTGCTCATCGCCTTGGTGGCGGTGCTGCTGGCTATGGATGCGGCGGTGATGAAGGATCGCTTCTTCGAGCAGACATCCATCGTCGTGATCACGCTATTGTTTCCCGCTACGGGACTGGTCGGCGGCCTGCTCGGCGGATTCATCGGACTGTTTCACTACCGCCGCATCTTGGGAAGTCTGTGGGGCGTACTGACTGGCATGACTCTGGGGCCCCTTCTGATGCCACTGTTGGTCGCGGAAGAGACGCACATCGGACCGCTCATGGTCGTGACGTTATTCGGCTGCGCTCTAATCATGGCGATGGCGGTAGGCATTCGCTTGGGCGTTGGTCGCCGTCGCATGAGCACGCGTGCCTGGCACGAGGACGAGCCTACTAGCGCGGAGTGAATTTCAAGATAGTTTCTTCCCGCGGCACTTGCTTATCGATCGGTTTGAGTTCATCAACTTCAAACGGCACGCCAATCCGATTCCCTGCGAGGTCTTCGAGGACTTTGTCGATGACGATACGATGTTCGCCAGCTTGCCAGGCAGCGGAGGGACGAAACTCGAAACGACGTTCCTCTTCGCTGAGCGCAACTTCGCCAGCTAGAGGTTGCTTGTCGGATGCCTGAATGCGGATTGTCCGTTCCAGCAGCGCGCTATCCAGCGGATCGGGAAAGAGAATCACCAGCGCGTCGCGCGTGCCGATTGGCGGCGACGTGATTTGCCAGGCGGCCGTATCGAGCGCTTGCTCGCGGGGCGCGGTCACAGTGAATTTTTTCGTGAAATCCTGGGTGAGCGCTTGCCCCTGGGCATCGCGCCAAGCTCTGGCAACGTGAATCGTGTAGCTTTGGCCTGCTTCCAAGACCGGCCCGAGTTCCTCGCGTGGTTTGAGTCCGCGTTTGATGCGACCTGGATCGATCAAGAGCGTCAGGCGCTTGCCGGAGCGATCCCAAAGTTCTTCGCCGATTTCCAAAAACGGTAAATCAACTTCGCTGCCATCGGCTTTGGTCAGGCGCAGATGTTCATAGGCTTCGCCGCGACTCATCGGCGCGGAAAAGTGCAGATAGAAACGGAGTTGGTTCTCGGGGAGTTTGTTGGAGGTGGGATAAATCGCGAGCAGCGAAGTGGGCTTGGTCGCGGCCGGATCGGGAATCTTAAGAAATCGTTCTTGCGTGGTCTTGCCATGCGTTAACTGGGCCCGGTATTCCATTCCCGACTGAAAAGGAAAACGGGGGGTGAATACGACGATGCCATCTTTTTCGCGAACTTCCACCTTGCCAGCGACGGGCGGGACCTTGGCCACATCCCCCATCGGCTCGACAAAGACTTGCAGCAGTTCCCCGCGCAATTTCTCATCGGCCGCTAGTTCGGTCAACTGCTTCAAGGATAGCCCGCTGACGACGAAGGCTGGCGGTGAACTGGGGGAGATCGTGAGTTTGACTTCATCTTCCGCGGCCTGGGCCAGGATAGCGGATGACAGCAGCAAACCACAAGCGATTATAGGACGCATGAAGAAATCCCCGTCGCGCGGGCCAAGAGAAGTAGGCCCCGCGAGACGAGCGGGGCCTATGGAGTCGCGTCCACATCGCTTCCGATTACGGCAGCGCGACGCTTTCCAGATTCACGGCGCCATCGACGCGAACCAGCAACAAGGCATGCGAATCGCCTTGCTTGTCGAGATGTTCCACACCCTTGAGGTTCTCGATGGTCTCGTAGCCCAAGCCGGCGGTATCGGCGACTTTGGTCGTGATGCCTTCCTGCTTGTCGGCGTTGTCGGCAGGGATCTTCATCACGCCGCGAGCACTGTTGGCCAGCAGCAAAAACTGCTTGCCATCTTTGGCGTAGGCGATGATATCGAGCGGGCGGTTACGATTGCCCAGTTCGGCGATCGTGGTGCCGCGCAGCTTTTCACCGGCCTTGAGTTCCGAGACAGGGAAACGTACCAGCGGCGTACAGGTGTAAGCCGCCAGCAAGTGTGGTTCGCCTCCGAAGATGAACGGCGTGAAAGTGCGAACCGGCGAGCGAGTTTCAAACGCGCCGTGGGCACCGTGATAGATTTCGACGCTGGTCGAAGTATCCTTCGCTTTGAACGGGAACTTCACCGCGCGCAACGTGGAAGCGAATTCTTCGTTCGACAATCCGGCAATAAAGACCCGCTCGTCGACAAACGCCAGATCGGTGATCGATTCGCTGCGCAAGCTAGCGCCGCGACGATCTTTGGCATCGGCAGCAGGCGCATTACTGATGGCGATCTGCGCGTAGTTGACCTTCTCCATAGGTAACAGCGCCACATCGCCGCTCGTGTTCACGGTGACAATCGCGGGAGCAGCATCGGGGCCTTTGCCGCGCGAGACGCTGAAATAGGCGATGTTGGTGCCGGGCTGTACCGCCATGTCGTTGATCAGAATGTCGGCCGCTTTCGTGCCAAGCACGGCAGCGATCTTGGCGTCGATGCCTGTGAGCTTAAAGGGCTGAGCCGATTCCGCTTTGCCGGCGGCGACTTCGATGGCATATAGCTGCGCGCCTTGCGGATCGCCCACAAACAACACGCCAGCGGGCCCAAAAGCCAAGGGACCTGCCGACTTCAAGTCAGGCTGGCCGGATTGATCGAGACCGGCCGGCTTATCCGCCGCCACGGCGACGCCAGCCATCAGAAAACATGAGAAAACTGCCAAAGTGCGAATCATCGCGGCAACCTCCGTATCGAGGGCGAAAGAGGGAACGAACCGTACGTTCCGAACTAACACCATACCCGACTGCGAAGGCCGATGCAATTTTTGGCCTGCCATCGATTTTACGCGGCAGGCCAATTGCCGCTATTTGGTCGAATCACGCCGCGCCAACACCGGCGTGGCGAAACCGGGGGCGAGCATTTCCGAAGCGAGTTGATTGGCACCGACTTCCAGGCGGTGGCGCGTGATCGCGCCGGTTTGGCCATCGGTGACGAAAATCGAGACGTGTCCCTCTCCCAGCACGCGCACGTGATCGCCTTGAATTACGAGGGCCGTTTTGTCATCGACACCGATGCCGACGTGATCGGGCTTGCGTTCCAGAACGCGTAGCATGCGCTCGACCCGCCCGCGCGATGTGAGATGCGATTCGACCACCGCCTTGGGACACAATGCGAACCCACGACCAACGACGAGATCGGTGGGAGTTTCGTCGCAGATCATCACATCCGACATGATCGCTGCGCCCGATGACGTTCCGGCCACCACGCCGCCGCGCGCCAGAACCTCGTGAATGGCAGGCACGACCGGCGTGCCGCTGTAGACTTCCGTCAACTTGTTCTGATCACCGCCACCAATCCAAACGCCTGTGGCCTGAGCCAGTGGGGCGATGAATTCGTGGCGTTGGGCCGCTTGGCGATCGCGCGTGTGGAGGAAGTGAACCGTGCGTGGATCGCGCTCGTACCATTCGCAGTAGTATTCGCGGAGATTGGGGATCGATTCAAATCGACTCGTGGCGGTGGGAATGTGTACCAGGTGCGCCTCTTTGCCGCCCGCTAAACGCAGGAACTCGTCGTAAATCTCCGGGGATGTCGTGCCACCACCTAGAATTATCAGAGTGCCCTTTTCCGCTGGCGGTGCCAGCAAACGTCGCGGGTGGGATGACTCCTCCGCGAAAGCAAGATTAGACACCCACAGTAGCGCCGCTGTCGTCAGCGCGCCGATCGATAGACGCCAACTCATGCCGTGGTTCCTCCAGGCGATGCGTTACGCGATATTCACTCGTCACGTCAAACGCGACGGCGAAGCGGTAAGGATTCGTTACGACGTCGCTTGAGCGATCCGTGCTCAGCGCGACAAAGGCAAACTTGAATCGGACAGAAAAGTAGTCGGGAAAAGTGCGTTCGCGAGGTACACGTTGCTTACAAGTCTACCCCACGTTCTCTAACGCGGCGCGAGAACCACGTAATCGAGGCCAAACATGTAGGCCTTGGCGGCTTTCGCATTCGCGCCCGTGATGGTCACAATGAGTTGATGCTCGCCAGCGGACAATTCATACACGCCCAACGATAGGGGCGGCGTGTTCACGACACCATCGTTATACATATCAAGCGGTGGCATCGGAGATTGTTTATCGACCGCCAGTTGCACGATCCCATAGTCAATCGCCTTGGTCGCGGCGATATAAACCTCATATTTTCCCGCTTTGGGTACTGGCAGCGCTAGCACTAGCTTGTCGTCAGGCTTGGCGCCGGTCCACCACAAATGGGAACCACCACTCCACTTGCCGAGTTTGAAACTATCCATCGATTGGGGACCGGAACCGCCACCGGTACGCTCGAGTACTTTGATGGCTTCGCCTTCGATCGCGCCGGCGACCTTGCCGGTTTTGGGATCGAGCCAAGGCCCTTCGCCGGGAAGTGGCACTTGCGCCGCACTCGCGAGATAGGCGACCAGATCGCGCACTTCGTCAGGCTGCAATTGCTTAAACTGCCCGTCCGGCATCAGTGAAAGGGGACTTAGCTGGCGATCGTCGATTTCGCTCTTGGGAATCGTCACCAGATCGGTTGGTGTTTGCAACGTCACGGCGGTGGCGTTCTCTTCCTTGACGATGCCGCTGATCGTGCGACCGTCGGTCGTGACGACGATGGTCATTTGATAGTCCTTGCCCACGACTGCGCTGGGATCCAGGACGTTCTCCAGAAGATAATCCAGATTGGCGCGATTCGAGCCCGTTAGATCCGGGCCGATTTGCTTTCCAACCTCAAACAGTTTGTGGCAAGTGCCACACGTTTTGGCGAAGACTTCGCGACCGTGCGGCAAGTTAGCGCTGGTCAGCGCGCTGGGCTTGAGATCGGTCTTGAACTTCGCCATGTCGGCGACTTTATCGGCACTGGTGGCGCGAATGCTTCCCCAAACTTCGCTCAAGCGCTTGGTCACCTGATCGTTATTGAGCGCCACGAGTTGTCGGACGGTGAACGCCGATAGATCGGTACGTGGCACTTGCTTGGCTTCGATCGCGTCGAGCAATGCCAACACATAAGCTGGACGGCCGGTGAGTGTGGCGATGGCGGCTTGCTTATCGGCAGTGGGAAGTTTGGCATAGGCGGCGATGAGTTTAGCGGGCGTCTGCGCGTGATCGAAGCCCGCGAGCGCATTGATGGCGGCGGTGCTGAGCGCCGGATCGTCGATCAAGCTTTGCAGCACCGGCGGAAGCTGTGCATCTTTGCCCGCCACGAGCGCGGCGAGCGCCAGTTGGCGACGCGGCAATTCGAGTTCGCGATTGGCCAACGTCTTACGCAGTTCCGGCAGCACACGCTCGTCGCCAAACTTCACGGCGATAAACTCGGCTTGCTGGCGAATGGCTGGGTTCTTCGCAGCGATCAGTTTCTCAAATGTCGCGTCCCATGCGGCTGGCATTTTCATGTTCGCGCGCACCTTGAGCGCGGCGGTTACCTCTTCCAACATCCAGAGTTGCGCGGCTTCATCGGCGCTGCCCACTGCCGCCAACAATGCTTCGTAGCCTTGCTCTTCAGCGGCAGCACGACGAACGATATAGCGCGCCACCAGAGGAATCTTGCTCTGCTGCGCCAGTACCAAGGCATGCGATGGTTCGGCCATCACCGTCGGTTCGATACCGTACCAAACCATCAGTGGCAAGTTGTGATCGTTGGCATCGTCGGCGTGCTTCACCAACTCGCTGGCGATCCTCAAGCGTTTATCGACAGGTAGTTTCTGCAAGGCAGTGGCCAGATACAGCCGCACCAATGGCGATGCTTCTTTCGCAGCCAGTCCTTCCAGTTTCGAAATCATGTCGCCCGATTTCGTGAGATTTTCCAGCGCAAGTTGCACGCCCCAAGCGCGATTATTGTCGTCGGAGTCGCGCAACAAATGGTCGATATCTTCCGCAGTCAACTCTCCTATTGCATGCAACGCCCAGGCGGCTTGCAAGCGCAGCACCGAAGTACGTCGGTCCGTAAGGCTGTCGCGCAGGCGCTTGATCGCAACTTCCGAAATCTGGCCGCTAGCGGCACGTTCCTGTAACAGGCGGCGCGCATGCCGCGTATGCCACTGGTTTTTGTTGAATTGCAGCGCAACGAGCTGTTCGTCGGTCATTTTCCGCAAATCCACGGCATCCGCTTTCGCCTCACCATAGACAATCTTGAAGATTCGCCCATTGCTGCGATCGTGACCCGGCACATTGCCATGGTGGCATTGATTGCGGTCGTACCAATCGATCATCGTCACGTTGCCGTCGGGGCCATACGTGAGATAAATGATTTGCGACCACAGATCGTTCGTGAGGCAAAAGTCGGGAGCGCCATCGCCGACATAGCCTGAGCCTTCGCGCCACAGTTTGTCCTCGTTGAGGCGGGCACCGTGAATGTTGTTCATAAAGAGCTGATTGCGATAGCGCTCGGGCCATGCTCCGCCGAGATAGATCATCGCACCGGCATGGGCGTGGCCGCCACCATTGGCGTCGCTTTTGGCGCGGTCCTCGTTGTTCCACTGATTACCAACCCAATGGCGATGCTTGGCGATGGTTTTGATATCGTCGAAAGTGTACGGATTGTAGTGCTGTCCCGCCTGACGTTGATAACGGCCACCTTGAATGATGTGGTACAAGTGCGGAATCACGCACGCGGTGGCGAAAGCGTGCCCTTGCTCATTGAAATCGACACCCCAGGGGTTACTCGTCCCTTCGGCGAAGACTTCAAACTTGTGTCGCGTGGGATGATAGCGCCAAATGCCGGCGTTGATTTTCGTTCGCTCGTTGTCCATTGCACCCGGCTTGCCCACGTTGCTAAACGTGAAGACACCGTGGCAACCGTAGAGCCAGCCATCGGGACCCCAAATGAAACTGTTGAGCGTTTCGTGAGTGTCTTGATAGCCAAAACCGTCGAGCAGCACTTCCGGTTTGCCGTCAGGCTTGTCGTCGTAGTCTTTGTCCGCAATGAAGAGCAAATAAGGCGCGGCGCCGACATACACGCCACCAAAGCCAAGCTCCAGGCCACTGACCAAATTCAAGCCTTCATAAAAGACCGTGCGTTTGTCGAATTTGTGATCGCCGTCGGTGTCCTCAAAAATCAAGATGCGATCTTTGGCTTCCGCATCGGGGCGACGTATCGGATACGAAAAGGCTTCCGCCACCCACAGGCGACCGCGATCATCGAACGCCATGGCGATCGGTTGTTGGATATCGGGTTCGGCGGCCATCAGCTTGACGGAGAAGCCTGGCGGAACGGACATGGCGGCGGCGGCTTCCTCGCCGGAAAGCCCTTCGGTCGCCATGGCCTTGCGCTTTTTGGGCTGCGCGGCGTCGAAGTCTTCCTGGCTGACTGGCTTTACCTGGTGAATGTGCGCGAAAGTGCCTTGCTTGTTCGACACCACAACATCGGGAAGCTTATCGCCCGTGAAGTCGCCGGCGACAACCTGCACGCCGACGCCGGAATCATCGTCGATCAAGTGCGGCACCCAATCGACTGCGCCATCCTTACCACGCTTAAGCTGAAACCAATAGACCACCGCCGGCGCGCCTTCTTCGGGATCGCCACGCAAACCGTGCGACCAGAAGCGCTTGCCTGTGATGATATCCTTCAGGCCGTCGCCATCCATGTCGACCAGATCAATCGCGTGAATCTCGCCGAACTTCACGCCGTAAGGGTTATCGTCAGGTTTCGCACCGGTGATGGTATGGGCTTTGAACTTGATCTCGCCGGTATCGCCTGCCAGTTGTTCGTACCACACCAGTCCAAACTGATGCGCCGCCAGGCTGGTGATGACATCGTTCTTGCCATCGCCGTTGACGTCGTAGGCGTACATCTGCGCGCCGCCCGGACCGGCGAAGGGAAAGGGATGCTTCTTCCATTGCGGATCGCCTACCAGTGACGCAGGCTGTTCCCACCAACCGTTCTTCTCCAGCAAGTCGAGTTTGCCATCGCCGTTGACATCGCCGTAACCCAAGCCATGCGTGAAATTGCCGCCGGCGGATTTGTCGGAGATGCGATGGAACGTCCAAGGCTTCTCAGGCGACTTGGGATCGAAACCGGCGTAGCCGAAGTAGCCGCCCTGCTGCGCGATGATTTCCGGCTGGCCGTCACCGGTGAGATCACCCCAGGTGGGCGATTCGTTGTCGACGACATCGAGCACCTTGTGCCGCGTCCAATGTCCCTCTTTACCTTGCGGATTTTGGTACCACGACGCGTCACGACCGGGGAAGCCATAGATCAGAATGTCGTTCCAGCCATCGCCATTAAAGTCATGCACATAGGCGAAGAAGTTGTCTGAATAGCCATTGGGATCGAATGGCTTGGGAGGATAGTATTCGTGCGCCTTCTCAAACGTCGGCCCTGCATACCAATAGGGCCCCGCGATAAGGTCGGCGACGTTGTCATGGTTGACATCGCCGTAGGTCGCTCCTTCCGCGAAGAAGCGCTCGTTCAACTTGATCTTGCGAAACGAATGCAGCGAGACGGTGTCTTGGGCGTGGGCCAGGGGCGCGCCAAAATACAAAACGGCCAATGCGTAAAGTAGCGTGCGAGCGTGTGGCATGGAGAGGACCTCGGCAGGCGGTTGACAAGCAATGTTGCCAGTTTAACCGCCTGCGGTGGGAAATGCCATCATCGTGGGGTCGGCGCCGCGACTGCCGTGCGCTTCGCCCGGCAGGCGTTATTCCGCTCGTCGCCAAAGATGCTCTTGTGGGTCAAAGTCGGTGGGGAACTTGGTTTGGGCGTCATAGGTTGGCGGACGATCAAAATAGCAACTGGCTAAATCTTTGCCTGCGAGCGCCGAAACATCTGCCCCTTGCAACTTCGCACCACTCAAGTTCGCGCCCTGGAAGTTTCCCAGCAGTTTTGCGCCAATCAGCACCGCACCTTCAAACGATGCACCTTGAAAGGAGCCTGGGCCACCCGTGAGCGTGGCACCAGTGAGATCGGTGTTCAAAAATGTGGACGCTTGAAACGAAGCGCCGCCTCCGGATAGGTTCGCTTGGGTAAGAATCGCTTCATCAAAGCACGCTAGTTGAAACGAAGCCACACCTCCGGCCAGCGTGGCGCTCTCCAGTTTGCAATTGCGGAACGATGCACGCTGAAAAGCATTGTTATCACTCGCGATCGTCATTCCCGTGAGCTGCGAGCCTGCGAGTTCCGCTTCCCAAAAGGGACGTGTGGCGTCCGGCTGTTTGCCCCGCGCGAGATCGTGGAGTTGGTCCTTGGCGCGCAGCAGCTCTTTCTCGGCGTATTGCAACTGTTGCTCATACCTTTTGCGGTCTCGATCAACCCGTTGCCAGGTGGCATACCAGCCACACATCAACCCTACGAGCAACGCAACGACGAACAGGGTTCGAAGTGAGAATTTCATCGGTCGGGTCTCCTGTGACGAAAATTTACGCTCACCAACAGGCGTTGGACCGCACGCGAAAAATGACAATCTTAGTGCGTGTGCTCGTGGTCATGTGCCGCGAGTTTGCCGGTGTAGGACTTGTCGCCGATCTTCACCGTGAAACGCCCGGTGACACCTTCGCCGTCGAGGGCCGTACCGAGCGGTTCGGAGACGAGTTCGTAGCGCGAGGACTTGCCTGCCTCGTCCCCTTCTTGCGGCACCGCAGGCAACACGAATTGCTCTGGCTTATCGGCGACTACCAGGTTAACTGTCAACTCGGTGGCGTCGCTGGCGACCTTCTCCTTCGCCTTAGCATCGAGCAAATAGATGGTGATGGTATGCGTGGCGTCATCGTGCTTCAATTCGGCGTGATATTCTTCCTCGCCAAGTTCAATCAGCTCGCCTTCGTGCGGGCCATGTTCCGCGTGGGCATGCGCGTCGGGAGCGGGCTTGTCCGACTTCTTCGCTTCGCCACCGCAGCCGGTAAGCGCAAGTCCAACGGTGGCGACCAGCGCGAACAATCGGTGAGTAAACGTTTTTGTCATGGGAGCGAACCAATTCTTCTTCCGAGGAGCAAATGTTCGTGCATCGCGGAAGTCCGACACACCAACGAGCAACAATCGATAGCTATTTCAACACATCCGTATCCTGCCCGAGCA
>JBGSHH010000292.1:0-5863 GCA_041752355.1 Pirellulaceae bacterium
AACGGGCCGGGATCTAGTAAAGTGGATCGGAGATAGTCGCCGCTGAGCAAGATGCAGACATTCACGATTGAGAATTAACTAGTCCCACTACACTTCGTGGACACATTTGTGATTTTACGCAAAGCATTGCGACCAAATACGTTAGGTGAAATGCAGAACAACAGAGAACACCGCCCGGGATCTAGTAAAGTGGATCGGAGGAAGGCAAGCGTGTGGCTCGCTAAGCTGAGCTGCGCGTCAAAAGCAGGTGGTTCTCAGGAGGGCGCATCGGCTGCGAACCGATAACCGACGCCTTGCTCCGTGAGGAGGTAACGCGGGCGGGCCGGATCGACTTCCAGTTTTCGGCGCAGGCTGGCGACGAAGACTCGGAGGTAATGGTTCTCCTGAGCGTCCTGGGGGCCCCATACTTCGCGCAGCAGGTAACGATGGGTGAGCACTTTTCCGGCGTGCTTCATCATGATGACGAGAAGTTTGTACTCCAGGGGCGTCAGATGAATCTCCTTATCGTGGCGATACACCAGGCGGGAGGCCAAATCAACACGAAGCTCGCCCAGGGTGATCGCCGTCGCTTCGGGCCCACTACGGTGCGCGTGTCGCAACGCCGTTCGCATGCGTGCGAGCAGTTCGCCCACCCCAAAGGGTTTGGTGACATAGTCGTCGGCGCCACTGTCGAGCGCTTTGATCTTTTGGGCTTCCTGGTCCCGCGCCGAGAGAATAAGGATGGGGGACGTGTACCACTCGCGCAATCGTTTGAGCACGTCCTGCCCGTCGAGATCAGGAAGGCCCAGGTCGAGAATCACGAGGTCGGGCGGGTGGGCCGCCGCCATGCGCAAGCCTTCTTCCCCGGAAACAGCTTCACTGATCCGATAGCCTTCGTTCGACAACGACGCCTTCAAGAACCGGCGAATCGGTGGCTCGTCCTCGATAATCAGAATGTGATGGCCACTGGTTTGCATGACACTATTCTATCACCACTTGCGGCGCATCCTTTGGAAGTGGCAATCGAATCACGAACTCTGCACCCCCACCGGGTCGATTGGCGGCGGTGATGTTGCCACTGTGCGCTTTGACGATCGCCCGACAGATAGCGAGGCCTAGACCGCTGCCTCGCCCGCCATCGGCAGTGGGCGAGGCACGATAGAACTTGTCGAAGATTTGTTCCTCGGCACCGACTGGCAAACCTGGCCCATTGTCGGCGACGGCGATCCGCAGGTGCTGCCCATCGAGGGCCGCACGTATATTTAATTCCGTCCCTGCGGGCGTGTACCGCGCCGCATTCTCGAAGAGATTGACGAACACCTGCTCCATGAGCAGGCCATCCACAAAGAGGAGGGGCAAATCATTAGGAAGATGAACCGCGACTTCATGTTGGGCCAATTCGCGACGCGTGCGATGCAGCGCCGAACCAATGAGTTCTTCCAAAACATGCCACTGGCAATTGGGCGTCGCCGCTCCCGCATCCAGCTTGGACATTTGCAGGATGTTTTCGAGCAGCCGATTGAGTCGGGCTGCTTCATCGGCCACGGTTTCGAGCAACTGACGGCGCGTGTCCTCATCGAGCGAAGCGGATTCCAACAAGCTACTGCTGGCTCCAGCGATTGCGGCCAGCGGTGTCTTGAGATCGTGGGAAACACTGCTCAGCAGGCTACTGCGAACTTGTTCGGCTTCGGCTTGAATGCGCGCCTCGGCGGCGTCGATCGCGAGTTGGTCTCGTTCCAATGCCAAGGCAAGTTGATTCGCACAGGCTTCTAACAAGCGGCGCTCGTCCGGATCGAGTAAGCGCTCGGCATTCGCAGCGCGAATGGCAATCGCGCCGTGCGTGCCCTGAGAACCAGTCAAAGGAAAGAACAGCGCGACTGCATTGGGAAGGGTATTCGTACCGGCTCCCGCTATTTGATCGTGCTCAATCACCCACTGAGCCACGGGGAGACTGATAGGATGTTTGGCAATCGAGGAGCCTTGCCCGAAAGCGAGTTCCGGCGTGCCCAAGGACCGACGCAGGTAGATCGCCACTTCGCCGGCCAGCATTTCGGCGATCTTCCCGCCTGCGGCTCCGACGAGAAACACGTTTCCATACAACGAACTGAGTTGCTTTCCCAATTCATAAAGGGTCAAGGTTCGCCGCTCGCGTTGACGGGTGCTTTCGATTTGTGCGCGCAGTCGGGAGGTCAATGTGCTGATGACCACGCCAATGACGAGCATGACCGCAAACGTCACCACATATTGCGCGTCGGCGACGGCAAAGGTGTGAAACGGCGGAACGAAGAAGAAGTCGAAAATGAGAACGGCCAAAACACTTGCGAGTACGGCTGGCCCTCTACCGTAACGGAACGCCGTCCACGCGACGGCTGCCAGAAACAGCATGACGGTGTTCGCCTCGGTATCCGCGAGATGCAAAAAACGAAGCGCGTAGGCGAGGCAGCCTGTCAGACCGATAAATCCCACGGCCCAGAGGTACGGAATCTTCGCAGCTGTCGAAGACGAGGCGTGCCTGACGGCAGATGCCGCCTCTTCTTCTTCGCCATGGATGACGTAAACATCGATGGCGCCGCTTCTCTCCAATATGTCGTCCACGACGGTGCCGAAGATCAGTCGTCGCCAACGTGGTTGGTTGGTTTTGCCGATGAGAATCTTGGTGACGTTGCGCGACCGCGCGTAGTCGAGAATCGTTTCGGTAACGTTCTGTCCTGCCAATGTGATTGTTTCCGCTCCCAGCCTTTCGGCCAAGCGAAAGTGTTGGCTGACCTGTTGCTTTCTGGGGTTGCTTGATGGCTCGCCAGTGAGATCGACGGAAACCGCTAGCCACGGCGCATCCAAGGCCGCCGCCATGCGTCGCGCCGTGCGGATGACGCGGGCAGTCGTGGGACTTGGCCCCACGCAGACTAACAGTCGTTCCGCCGTGGCCCATGGTTGAATCGCCGCCTTTTCCCGGCGGGCCGATTCGACATCGGTGTGAATCCGATGCGCGGCCTGGCGGAGTGAAAGTTCCCGCAAGGCCGTGAGATTGGCCTTTTGAAAGAAACTCTGAATCGCTCGCACCGCCTGTTCGGGAACATAGACTTTGCCTGCCTTCAGTCGCACCAACAACTCTTCAGGCGTGATGTCCACAAGTTCCAGATCATCGGCCCGATCGAACACCCGGTCGGGCACCGTCTCACGAACGGTGACACCGGTAATCTGCCCGATTACGTCATTGAGGCTTTCAATATGCTGGACGTTGAGCGTCGTCCAAACATTGAGGCCTGCATCGAGCAGCTCTTCGACATCCTGCCAGCGCTTCTCGTGCCGACAGCCAACAGCGTTGGTATGGGCCAGTTCGTCAACCAGAATCAGATCGGGATGTCGCGCGAGGGCCGCATCGACGTCAAAGTCTCGGAGTTTGACGTCGCGATACTCGTACTCACGCAACGGAAGAGTTTCTAGCCCCGCGAGCAACGCTTCCGTCTCCGCGCGTCCATGCGGTTCGACATACCCGACGACAACCTCGCGCCCCTCGGCTTTCGCTCGTTGGGCGTTCTCCAGCATAGAGTAGGTCTTCCCAACGCCAGCGGCATAGCCAAAGAAGACCTTGAGCGAGCCACGCTTGGCGTCGGCTTCTTCGGCCTTCACCTGGGCCAGGAGTTCATCGGGATTGGGGCGAGAGTCTGGCATGTTCAGTATCAATTCACTTGCTGTTGATCCAGTGCCAGATTCAGATGAAGAACGTTCACCCGAGGCTCTCCAAGTATGCCGAATTGTCGGCCTGCTGTGTGTTGTCGAACGACCTCACGCACGGCATCTTCCGACATTTTCCTCGCTTGGGCGATTCTCGGCACTTGGAACTCGGCGGCCGCTGGAGAAATGTGAGGATCGAGGCCGCTGGCGGAAGCGGTGACGAGATCGACAGGGATGCTCTCCTCCGCCGAGCCTGTGGCTTGCAGCGCGGCGATACGTGCTTCGGCCGCTTCCTTGAGACCAGGATTTAGCGGGCCGAAGTTCGAACCACTGGATGCCGCCGCATTGTAAGGTAACGGCGAGGTTGCCGAGAGCCGCCCCCAGAAATACTCGGGGCGCGAAAATGGCTGGCCAATTAGTTCCGAGCCAGCGAGCTGTTCATTTTGTTGCATGAGGCTGCCGTTGGCTTGCTTGGGGAACACCATCTGCGCGATGGCAGTCACCACCAGCGGATAGACGCCGCCAGTGAGGATGGTCATGGTAATCAATAGCAGAGTCGCAGTGCGAAGTTGTTGAAGCATATCATTTTCTCTCTATGTAAAGTCCACCGAGGCAGCCCAGGGCTGCTCCGACAAGTGTCGAGAACATCGCCCATGATTCCGGTAACGCGAGTGCGATAATTTGTCCTGCAATCGTCCCGGGCAAGGCCAGTGCAATCCCAACAATAATCCGCCGCCAGAGCAAAGGTGGATTTCGCAACCTTTCCTTCCAAGATTGGCGGCGAGTACGCAGTTGGCGATCAGCGATCAATCGAAAACGCGTCATAGTGGTCTGCATCGGTTGGGCCCCTCCTTACGCCAAGCCCACGGCAGATAGCATCAGGTCGATAACCTTGATGCCAATAAATGGAACGACAAGTCCACCCACACCGTAAATCAACAGGTTATTGCGAAGCAATTGAGCCGCGCCCATCGGTTGATAGGACACGCCTTTTAGTGCCAGCGGCACGAGGGCGATAATGATCAAGGCATTAAAGATGACCGCCGACAGGATGGCGCTCGACGGCGACGACAGTTGCATCAGGTCCAATGCCTTCAGCGCCGGATACGTAGCCGCAAACGCCGCCGGAAGAATCGCGAAATATTTGGCGACATCGTTGGCAATGCTGAATGTCGTCAACGAACCACGGGTCATCAGCAGTTGCTTGCCGATGTTCACGATCTCAATGAGCTTCGTGGGGTTGGAATCGAGATCGACCATGTTCCCCGCTTCCTTCGCGGCCTGGGTGCCGCTGTTCATGGCGACCGCCACGTCGGCCTGTGCCAGAGCGGGGGCATCGTTGGTGCCATCACCCGTCATCGCCACGAGTCGTCCACCCTGCTGGTATTCGCGAATCAACGCGAGCTTAGCTTCGGGAGTCGCTTCCGCCAGGAAATCATCGACCCCCGCCTCGGCAGCAATGGCGGCGGCGGTCAGCGGATTGTCGCCGGTGATCATCACAGTTTTGATGCCCATCTGTCGCAGTTCCGCAAACCGCTCCTTGATCCCGCCTTTGACGATATCTTTGAGTTCGATCACGCCGAGCACTCTTTCATTGCGGCTGACAACAAGTGGCGTTCCACCTGACCTGGCGATTTCCTGAACGGCGGTACGCACATCCTCCGGCATGAATCCGCCGAGAGTTCGCACGTGCGTTTCGACTGCTTCAGCGGCTCCCTTGCGGATTTCTTGGCCATCAAGCGTGACCCCACTCATACGCGTGCGAGCAGAGAAGGGGACAAAGTGCGGCTGAATGTGTTCTAGTTCTCGGCCGCGCAAGCCGAACTGCTTCTTGGCCAAGACGGCGATGCTGCGCCCTTCGGCCGTTTCGTCCGCCAATGACGCCAGATGGGCCGCTTCCCCCAACTCATGCTCAGTGGCGCCCGTTGCGGGAATGAAGCGCGTCGCCTGTCGATTACCCAGGGTGATAGTGCCGGTTTTGTCCAGCAGCAGCACATCCACGTCCCCGGCAGCCTCAACGGCCCGTCCCGACATGGCGACCACATTCGCCTGACTGAGTCGATTCATACCCGCGATACCGATGGCGGACAACAGCGCTCCGATGGTGGTCGGCGCCAGGCAGACAAATAGCGCCACGAGCACAGTAAGACTGATTGCTTTGCCCTGGCCGGAAACCTCGACGCCAAAGACAGAGAAAGGCAACAGGGTC
>JBGSHH010000293.1:0-13871 GCA_041752355.1 Pirellulaceae bacterium
GAAAATGGGACTTTCGCCAACAAAAAGTACGACCGTTTGTGAAAGCTGTGGTGCCTATGGTGATGGGTGCGGAGCGAAAGAATTGGGCGCTAAAACTGGCGTGGTCCTGCCCTGCTTATGCTCCTTGTGACAACACGCAAATCACGGCCACGAATTAACTGCACCAGCAAAATCTGGGAGTGCCTCCAATGATCGCGCAAGTGTTTTCTGATTCTGAGGCTCCTGCGACGCTGCCGCTCCCGAGTGTCGATGCCACTCTCGCGCTAGTTCGCGAGCAATACCTGGCCCTTTCCCAGCGGGAACGCACGAGGTTGCAATGTCTGCTCCGTAATGCCGAACTCCTCGATCGTCAACTCGGCGAACTGCATTTGGTTTTGCCGCTCATCCAGATTGAATTCTTCGGCCTCACTTCGAGCAACATCCATGCCGCTTACCATCCCTCCGAATTGCTCGACGCAATCGCCCGCTGGGACTTGATCACCTAGAGCGCCTCGCGGCCAGGCGGGTTGCGGCCCATTGCCGTTGGGATCGCCAGTCGTTGACCTCCCATGCTTTCCGCCGCACTGGGAGGGTGTCCCGCGAATTCACCGCAGGCGAAGGGAAATAATCTGCAAAGTTGCCCACCTCAGGCGAGTGGTTATGTGGTACAATCAAAGCTCGGTAAAGTCCGCGGCAACTCAACGAGGTGATCAAATGGCAAGTACTCCCACAGCTGTAAAGACCAAAATAACCGAGTCGTTCACCGTCGTCGATGATAACGGCACCGAGCACAAGGTGGACGAGCATACGCGCTACGAAGTCAAGAAGGTTGACGGAGTCAAGAGCGAAGTGCTGGGACGATCCTATTTGCTGACGGATGATGGTCGCGGCGTTCTCAAAGGGGATAAGGGAATTTACTCCATTCCCAGCCTCGGACTAAAAGCGGTCCGTTAAGTCGCGAGTTTTTCGCGCGTCAAACTCATCTCGATTTCGCAGCCACCTTGGAACTTCCGTGGTCTGGGGAGCGTCTCAAGACCACCTCCCCCACTTCGCTTGTTATAAGGATATGTCCATGCGCGTGCGCTGGCTGGCCGTTGTCGTGGCTTTGACTTTGTGTTCCTTGACAGCCCAGGCGTGGGCGCGCTACGCGCGTCCGCAGCTCGAAAAGGTGCCGATCGAGCGCGTGTTGACGAATCTCGCCGACCGCGCCGCGGAAAAACCCAAGGACGCCACGCTCAAATTCAATCTCGCCCGCGCCTATGCGATGGCCTATGCCACCAAGGCGACGGAAGTCGATGTCCAAAACGGGAAAGATGCGCCGTGGTACGGATTTGAGCCGCGCAATGTCCCCTTTGAAGCGCAGCCTGCGGAGAAAAAGGAACAAGAAGCCGCCGCGCAAGCGAATCTCGCCAAAGCGATCGAGACCTACGAAGAGGGGCTCAAGATTGCGCCGGACAATCTCGTCGGTCGTTTGGGCTACGGCTGGTGTCTCGATCAAGCGAAACAAAAAGCTGGCGCGATGGCCCAGTATCGCCAGGTGATCGCCCAAGGCTGGAAGCAAGAAGGTCAGCTCGACCGCGCAGGGCTGGGATTCAAATCACTCACGGTGGAAGCCGGACAGTATTTGACACCCCTCTTGGATAAAACCAAAGACGCCGACGAGATCAAGGACATCGCCACCAAGACGGCGAAGATAGAATCGCTCCCCCGCCCTGTCACGCCCATAGCGATTCCACTGTCTGACGGACTTATCGCTAGCGATCTGGAAGATCGCACCGCGCGTGTTCAGTTCGATGCCGATGGCAGCGGCCTGAATCAAAACTGGACGTGGATCAAGCCGAATGCCGGCTGGCTCGTCTATGACAAGCAAGGCACTGGCGAGATTGATTCGGCGCTGCAACTCTTCGGTAATGTCACGTTTTGGATGTTTTGGCAACACGGTTACGAACCACTAGCAGCGCTCGATGATAATCGCGATGGCCAGTTGCGCGGCAGCGAACTGCAAGGCCTCGCGATTTGGCGCGATGCCAATCAAAATGGCCGCAGTGAACCAGGCGAAGTGAAGCCGCTCAGCGCGTATGATATCGTCGCCCTTAGCGTGCGTTACGAGGTCGATAGCGAGCATCCCGATCGAATCGAGTTCAATCCAACCGGCGTGACGTTCGCCAATGGCGACACGCGCGCTACCTACGATCTGCGTCTGCATCCACAGCCCTAGTTGGCAGGCGCGCCACGAACTTCTTGCTTCGTTTACCCTCAGGATTTAGCTATGCGCATCTACTGGAAAGCTATCTGTTTCGCGTTGCTCGCCGTCGCCTGTGCTTCAACGGCTTGGGGCGAGTATGTGCAGCCGCAACTCGATAAAGTTCCGATCGAGCGCGTGTTGGCGAATCTCGCCGATGCCGCCGCCGACAAGCCCAAAGACGCCACACTCAAGTTCAACCTCGCCCGCGCTTACGCGATGGCGTACGCCACCAAGGCGACGGACGTCCAGGTGAAAAAAGGGAGCGAATCGCCCTGGTATGGGTACGAACCGGCCAACGTTCCGTTTGTGGCCAAGCCTGCGGAAAAGAAAGAACAGGAAGCCGCCGCCCAAGCGAACCTCGCCAAAGCGATCGAGACGTACGAAGACGGGCTCAAGATCGCGCCAGACAATCTCGTCGGTCGCTTAGGTTACGCCTGGTGTCTCGATCAAGCCAAGCAGAAAGCTGGCGCGATGGCCGAGTATCGCAAAGTGATCGCCGAAGCCTGGAAGCAAGAAGGCCAACTCGAAGTGGCGGGGCTGGGTTTTCATTCGCTGACGGCGGAAGCAGGTCGCTATCTTGCGCCGCTCTTGGATAAGACCAAAGACGCCGAAGAGATCAAAGACATTGCCACCAAGACAGCCAAAGTCGAATCCATCCCGCGTCCCATTACGCCGATTGCGATTCCGCTCGCCGAGGGTTTAACGTCCAGCGACATCGAAGATCGCGCTGCCAAGGTCCGTTTCGACGCTGATGGTAGTGGCGTCGTGAAGACTTGGAGTTGGATCAAGCCCAACGCCGGTTGGCTCGTCTATGACAAGCAAGGCACCGGCGAGATCGACTCGGCGCTGCAACTCTTCGGCAATGTCACGTTTTGGATGTTTTGGCAGCATGGTTACGAACCGCTAGCAGCGCTCGATGATAATCGCGATGGCCAATTGCGCGGCAGCGAGCTGCAAGGCCTCGCGATTTGGCGAGATGCCAATCAAAATGGCCGCAGCGAACCAGGCGAAGTGAAGCCGCTCAGCGCGTACGACATCGTCGCCCTCAGCGTGCGTTACGAAGTCGATAGCGAGCATCCCGACCGCATCGAGTTCAATCCGATCGGCGTGACGTTCACGAGTGGCAACACACGCGCTACCTATGACCTGCGTCTACATCCCCGGCCGTAATGCGTAACGCTATTGCCGAGCGACCGGTCGTAGTACGACGCGACGCAGATCCATCACCGCCGCGCCAGGTTTGGTTTGCGGCTTCACGGCCAGCGTATGCTTGCCGGCTTCCAATTTCACTTCTCCGATGGTGCGCGAGATCATGGATTGAAAATGTCCCGTGTCTTGCACGATGAACTTCAGCGTTTGTTCGCCGATCACCACGGCGACTTCCGCGCCGCCGTTGCCGCGCCCGCAACCCTGCTGCACTTCCACTTCGTAGTTTCCTGGCTCGGCGACTTCAAACTCCCAATCGGCCCAATCTTCCGGCTTGATCCAGTAACCAAGTACGTTCTTGTTCGGCTGCGGCTCGTAGCGCATTGTTTGCGCATGCACGCGGGCGTCCTTGGCATGTAGACGTATGTCGCCTTTGGCTGGCGTGACAAGGGGCTTGTTGCCTTTGACAGCGCCGTTCATGGTGGTTCGCCACTCTTTCCAGAGCGGCTCCGTTGCGGCGGCAGTGGCACCGGCGATTAAGGTCGAAGGATCGCGATCGACATAGAGCTTGCGATGCAGCGCGGCGTCGAAGTTGGGATTCGGTGTCGGCATCCGCGCGCCGACACTCGCTTGCCAGGTATGCAGTTTCTTTCGCAGTTCGTCCGCGCGGGCGGGATCGGCTGCAGCGAGATTCTTCGTCTCACCGACGTCTTGCGCGAGATTGAACAACTCGACGCTGCCATCCTCGAATTGCTCGACCAGTTTCCAATCGCCATCGCGAATCGCGCCAGCGGGGCGACCACCTTGGTTGGTGTAGTTGGGAAAGTGCCAATACAACAATCGCGCAGGCAATGATTCTCCCCGTAAGAGCTTCATAATGCTAACGCCATCGAGTGGACCGATAGCTTTGGATGTATCGACGCCCGCGGCTTCGAGCAAGGTGGGCACCAGATCGGTCAGCACCACCGGCGTTTCGCACGTGCTACCGGCGGCAACCTTGCCAGGCCAGCGCACGAGCAATGGTTCGCGCAATCCCCCTTCGTATAAGTAACCTTTGCCAGCGCGATAAGGCTTGTTGTGCGTGGCAGGCGTGCTGGGAAACTCGAGCACATGCAATCCGCCATTGTCGCTGGTGAAGATCAAGATCGTGTTGTCTTGCAGGCCGAGCGACTCGACTTTCGTCATCAACCGTCCGACCGCCGCATCGAGCGTTTCAATCATGGCGGCGTAAACGGGATGAAACGCGTCGCCATATTTCTCCACCAATGCGGGATCGGCAGCGAGCGGAATGTGTGGATTGTTGTGCGGAACATAACAAAAGAAGGGCTCGTCGCGATGTTGTTCGATAAACTTTTCGGCGGCGGCCGTGATGAGAAACTCGCCTTTGCCGCCCGTCTCCGGCGTGGGTGGCGTATTGGCTGGCGGCGACACCACTTCATCAAAGCCTTGCTCTTGCGGACCAAAGCCAGCATTGCCTAAATGCCACTTGCCGAAGAGTCCCGTCGCATAGCCTGCGTCTTTGAGCAACTCGGCAATGGTGACTTCCTCGAGGGGAAGTTGGCCTTCGATCTTCGGCTGTAACACACGCTGCGAAGGTCCATCGGCGCGGCCGGGAAGAAAGTTGGTAAGGTTCAATCGCGCCGGGCAGTTGCCTGTCATCAAAGCAGCGCGGGAAGGGGAACAAATCGGCTGCGCGGCATAGGCGCAGTTGAACTTCATCCCCTGCGTCGCGAGTCGATCCAAGTTAGGCGTGCGATGTTCCGCACGACCGTAACAACCCAGGTCGGTTATTCCCAAGTCATCCGCAAAAATCAGCACGATATTGGGCTTGTCCGCGCGCGGGTTTGGCTCGGCGGCGTGCATCGGGGCCGAGAGCGATAACAGCGAAAGTACGAATAGAGAGGCGGAGAGTTTCATGGTGGTTTTTATTCCTGTTGTTCGAGCCAAGGCGTGATTTTATCCAGCCAGCGCGCGGCATGTTCGCGCAATCCACGACCGCTGAAGTGTACGCCTTGTCCGTTGGCCTCGCGCCACTCTTTGGTGAGCGCGTCTGAATCTGGACCTTCCAAAGCGATACCCTTCTTCCAAAGCGAAGCTTGCGCGGCGCGAATGTCAGGCGAGGCTTCATCACCTGGCACGTGGTAACTCACCTGCGCCACAAACCACGGCGCATCCCAGCCGATGTCACCACGGGACTTTTGAATGATGGTTTGCAGGTACTCGCGATACAACTCGCCAGCGAGCGTGCGTGACAGATCTTTTTGGTTGGCGTCGCTCTCTCCTTGATGCCACAGCACCGCGCGAAAGCCTTGCGGACCGAGACCTTTCATGCGCGACACCAACATCCGATAGGCAGCGCCGTTACTAATCCACTGGCCACTGGGTTGCTTTCGGACATTGCCGACCAGCGTGGGTGGGTTGGGAAACTCGATGTCCTCGGGCAGCCACTCGCGCACGCTCGTGGCACCAATGCCACAGGAGATAAAACCAACCGGCACTTTGAAGTGCTGGGCAATCGCGTCGCCCAATGGAGGCAGAAAACTGCCACCACCGCCGCTGGCGCCTGGCTGAGGATCATTCGCGATTTGCCAGCGCTCGCCATCAAACGTGACGACGTGCCCCGATTTGGGTTGCTGTTTTTCTTCGCCATGATTGGCTGAGTTCGACTGCCCCGCCACCACGAAGACCTCCCCCACACCGACATGTTCCACGACGGCACTTGCCAGTTGCTTCTGACCATCAAGTGCGCGTACTTCCAGGCGATACCAACCGCCGGCTGGTAGCTCCATCGTTGCCACAAACGATCTTTGATCGAATTTGGGCTCCAACACTTGCCACTCGGCCAAGTCGCGCCGCGTGCTAAAACGTGCCTCAAGCGTGATCTGATCGGTGGCGGAAGCAGGGACCTCGCCTCGAAACACAATTGTTCCTTGATCTTTGTGGTGTCGCTGGACAACTTGATAGTCCAAGGGCGAGACCAGCTTCAAGGCCGCGCCACGATCGGCTTGTGACAGCAAAGTGAGCATGCCTTTGCCGAGCGCATCGCCAACGAGAAAATACGTTTCCGCGTTACCAAACTCGTGATGGCCGTGCGTTGGATTGGGCGAGTCCTCCGGTTTGCGCACAAAGTCATGGGTGGGCACAAAGATAACATTGCCTTGGAACTCCGGCCGTTGCGTCGCTTGGGCTTGCGCCTTGCGCAGCGCGTCCCAGCCCCCTTCAGCTTGCACCCAGGGACCGGTTAATTCGCCGACGACGACAGGCAGCCGGGGAGACTTGAATTCCTTGCGCACGTCGTTGATCAAGTTGACGAGGTTCTGTTCGTATTCTGGCACAGCCGTTTTCGGCTCGACGCCATCATTCCAGCCTTGATACCACACGAACCCCGCTAGTTCACAGTCGCGATCCTTCAATTGCGGAAACTCTACGGCACACTTCGCAAGCGCCTCCCGCACTTGGGAGATCATGAGCTTGTAGTACTTGCCCACTTCGCCACCGGACGACGGAGGACGAAAATCCTTATACAAACTCTTACCGCCCCATGCGGTCTTGATAAGCAGCACGGGACTCTCCAGCGCGTCACCGACGACGTGTCCGAATTGCAACTCCGGCCCGAAGTGATGCACATCGCCATAGACCGAGAAGCCAAATGCCAGCGGACCCTTAAGCAGCGGCTGCGTTTCACGCTGATAACGCACCCAGACATCATCGCGCACGGTCCACTTGCCATCGGCCGTTTGCAGATGCTTAAGTTGCGCGGCTTTGGCGGGATCGGCCAGCAACTGCACGATCGTGCCGCGACCTTCGTTGTAATCCTTCCCCTTGAGATCGACGACCGCCTGTCCTTCCATGTTCGATTGACCAGCCAGGATGAACACATTCACTGGCGCCAAGGGTGCCACCACAGGCGGGTCGGCGGCGTGCGCGCTGGCGCTTATCAGCAACAGCGTAGCGAACAGAACGGAGAGGATCGTACGACGCATGGCGTTTCCGAGGAAAAAGGATGGTTATACAGCTACTTGACGGACGCGGACTTTGCGGGGCACGACAGCTTGGTGCCGTCCGAGAAAGTGACGGCCAGCGGCTCGCTGGTCATGTTCCACGCGACATGCGTGCGCTTGCCATTTTTTTCAAATACAGCATAGAACGCGGTGTCCGCGGTGACGGTGCGATCGACATGGCCATACGCGTTTAAAACATCCAGCCACAACAGCGTATTTGTCAGCGAGTTGCCCGCCTCCGGCTGAAAGTTCGCCGGGCGCGCGTTGAATTGACGAAGCGCATCTTGCGGATCGCTAAAGCCGCGATACATCCACATCAAATCCGCCCACGCATCCCATGCGGTGCCATCCTTGGGTGGTTGCTTGTTGTTTTTCTTGGCATCCTCCGCGAGATTTTCGGCGACGAGCGCTTGATAGTTCTTCTCGCAATACTGAGGATAGCGACCGAGGTAGAGCGACCCGCCCGTGATCGGCAACCAGTTGATGCCGTGGACCATTTCCGGATTGCCGCTGAACCAGGTGCCATTAGCTCCCTTGCCACCCCAGACCATCGTCACCACGGCGGGCGTGTAGTTGGGATGATGTAGTTGGTCGGTGACGTCGTACCAATAATGATTGATCGCTTCGATTTCGGTCGTCAGCAGCCAAACGCCCAAATCGCGCAGCGGCTTATCATTCGTCGCTTCCGCAAACAGAATCAAGCCATACCAAGCATTGATCGCTTCACTCGACGATTCATTGTTGTTGCCATCGCCAAATTTGGCATGCCCACTCGCCCAGGTGTGCCCGGCATAGGGATCAAAGTTGCGTAAGAACGGAAACAACGGATCATCGAGATCGGTACTGGCGAAGTCGCGAATGAGCAGTTTCACCATGCCGCCCCATTTGTCGTCGCTGGCCCAAACGGGATCGCGCCGCGCCAACTCACCAGCGGCGCGAATGAAGTAGCCATAGTGAAAGTGATGATCGTTGAGTTCGTTGTCCGAACCGAAGCTGGCGGGATAGCCGATCAGCGTTCCCCAGTTCTTGTCGTAGTAAAATAACCCCTCGCCCACAGGCTTGATTTGACCGGTGGGCGTCGTGGCGGTGAAGAAGTTTTCCAGCGAGGCCTTGGTTTGTTTTGTCAGAGAGTCCACAGCCGCATCGTCCGCCAGTTGCTCGGCAATCGGCAGCAGCGTCGCCCATTTGCCAAGTTGCTTACCGAGCCAATAGGTATCGCCCTTCTTCAAGGGCTCGTATTTCGACTCGGACGCCAACAGCTTCTTCAACTCGGCTCGATCGGCGGAAGCGGGAACAGGGAGCGATGGCAATACGCCGGGGTAAGCCATGGTTGTGGTGAAAGACTCACCCTCGCCGAGTTTCATCGGCCCCCGCACCGAGCCATACGCTTTATCCAGCAGCTTGGACTGCGTGTTAAGCCATTGATGCGGATAGAGCGCGAAGAGCGTGCCGGCTGTCGATCCCTCATACGTCTTGGTCGTGAAGGCGAACTTCGTTCTCACCTGGGCCGAAGATGGCTCGTACTCCCAACTCACTTTGGTATCGACGACGTGCGCATAGGCGTAGCGTTGAAACAGCGCCAGCGTCGCAGGCTCCGCGTCTGGTAGTAGCGCGAGCGAGAAGTGCGTTTTACCTTTGGTATTGGCGGTCCAGGTCGATGCCTTCAGATCGGACCACGTCGAGCCAGTTGGCGCGAACAAGCCATAGTGTCGATTGCCGATCGTAATGCCGAGCACGGCCTCCTTCGCCGATCCACTCCAGACGCGCGGCAACTCTTTGAACGTGATGGTCGGTTCGCTGCCGCCGAAGGTCGCATACACAAACGGCGAGCCATGCCCGAAGCTGGTGCGCAGCTGCTTTCCTTCTGACTCCAGCAGCGCGGAGACGAACCAATCGCTGAAACCATCTACACGCGCTTCGGGAAACTTCTCGACCGTTACCAGCCCCAATGTCAAATCGACGCCACCCCCGCCCATGATCGCCGCCTGACTGGCCGCCATGTTCGCGCCGGGATAGTTTACTTGCAAACCGCCTGCGACCGCTTTGATTCCCAGCGGATGCGGAAACATCGCACTGGACAGTGGCTCCCAAGCCAGCGAACTCCACCAATCATTCGTCGGCATCGATCCTTTAGCGTTGGCCGTGCGATAGATCTTCTCGGGTGGTGTTTTGGCTCCGGCAGGTAACTGCGTCGTATAGCTGCCGGCACCCACGCGGACGACTGCCGACGCCTCTTGCGCAGGGACAAGGCTTTGCATCCATGTCAACAAACACAAACCACATGCGAATCGAGCAAACATCCTACGCATATCAGAGGGTTCTTTTCGAGGTATGGGACGTTCAGGTATGAAGCGTTGCGAATCTGCGATTATAGCCGCAAAATGGTGTCGCAAACATGCGCTTTCCACATCGATTCTTCATAAGCCAAAGCAAGTGGTGGCAATTGTCTGCGACAGCGGTTAGCTTGTGAAAGAATGTAACCCGCTCGACCCTCCCTCCAACCCACCCGTTCGCCATGAAACACCTGCCATTGCGTTGCCGCGTCTTACTTGTGGCATTGGCGTTTGCCTTCGCCCGCCAGTCGTTCGCGCAGGAGACCGTTCCCAACGATCCTCCGTTGCGCTTCTGGAAAGGGAACCTGCACACGCATTCACTCTGGAGCGATGGGGATGACTTCCCCGAGATGATCGGCGAGTGGTATCGGACGCGCGGCTACAACTTTCTGGCGCTCTCCGACCACAACATCCTCAGCGAAGGACCCAAATGGATGAAGCATTCCGCGATCGTCAAACGAGGTGGCGAGGACGCGCTAGCCAAATATGAAGCTCGGTTTGGTGGTGGTTGGGTGGAGACGCGCGGCGATAAAAACACCGACAACTTTGAAATCCGCCTGAAGCCCTTGAGTGAATATCGCACCTTGGTGGAAGAGCGCGGCAAGTTCCTGATGATCCAAAGCGAGGAGATCAGCGATAAGGCGGAAGGGTTACCGATTCATATCAATGCCGCGAATATCGTGGAGTTGGTGCAACCGCTCGGGGGCAAGACGGTACGCGAAACGATCGAAGCCAATGTTCGCGCCGTCGAGGATCAGGCCCAACGCAAAGGACGCGAGATCTTCGTCCATCTCAATCATCCCAACTTCGGACTGGCGATCACCGCCGAGGAACTGGCGGAGGTTGTGAGCGAACACTTTTTTGAAGTCTATAACGGACATCCCGGCGTCAATCACGAAGGAGACAAAGATCACCCCAGCGTCGAACGCTTGTGGGATATCGCCAATACGATACGCCTGGCGCAACTCCAAGCCCCGCCGCTGATGGGAATTGGAACCGATGACACGCACGACTATCACGGCCAGCCTGGCGCGCGCCCGGGACGCAGTTGGATCATGGTCGAGTCCCGAGATCTCTCGCCGGAGCATTTGATTCGCGCGCTCAAGGCGGGACGCTTCTATGCTTCTAGCGGCGTGGAACTCGAGTCTTTCCGCTACGATGCCGCCACCAAAGAATACAAGATCGTCATCCAAGGCGAGCAAGGCGTGAAGTATTCCACCGAGTTTATCGGCACGATGAAGGATGCCGACTTCTCCTCCACGCCTGCGCTGGATAAAGATGGCAAGCCGATTCGCGCCACACGCAAATACTCCGGCGAGATTGGCAAGACTCTTTCCAAGGTTGAGGGAACGACCGCGACCTACAAACTCACAGGCCAGGAACTTTACGTTCGCGCCACCGTCACGTCCGATAAGCCACACCCCGATCCCTCGTTCAAGTCGCAAACGGAACAAGCTTGGGTCCAACCAGTGGGTTATTCCGTGCCAGCCGTCGCGCCGAAAGCTCCGCAGCCTTAAAGTTGCGAAAACGTCGCAAAACTGTGTTATGATGCTACCCTCTGCTCATTCCCCTCCCTGAGGTTTCCCACCATGCGATTGTTGTTACTGACACTCGTCGTTGTGCTTGCCAATTCCCTCGCGCTAGGTGCTGAGCCATCTGAGCCCAACTTTGTCGTCATCAATATCGACGACATGGGTTATGCCGACATCGAGCCGTTTGGTTCCAAGCTCAATCGCACGCCGAATCTCGTGAAGATGGCCAAAGAAGGACGCAAGCTCACTTCCTATTACGCCGCGCCGGTTTGCTCCCCTTCGCGCGCCGCGCTGCTGACAGGTTGCTATCCCAAACGGGCCTTGCCCATTCCGCATGTCCTCTTTCCCGCCAACAATGTCGGTCTTTCGCCTGCGGAGATTACCATCGCCGAGATCCTCAAAGACCGAGGCTATGCGACCGCTATCGTCGGCAAGTGGCATCTGGGCGATCAACCGGAGTTCCTGCCCAACAAGCAAGGATTTGATCTGCACTTTGGCTTGCCATACTCCAACGACATGGGCCCCGGTGCCGATGGCGTGAAGACCGATCTCGGCAAACCGCTGCCTGAAGGCAAGGACAACCAACCCCCGTTGCCACTGTTGCGCAATGGCAAGGTGGTGAAGCGAGTCCTGCCCGACGATCAGCAATCGCTCGTCGAAATCTACACGCAGGAGGCCAAATCATTCATCGCAGCGCACAAAGCAGAGCCGTTCTTCCTCTACCTGCCGCACAATGCGGTGCATTTTCCCATATACCCCGGTAAGAAATGGGCAGGCAATTCGCCGCATGGCATCTATTCCGACTGGATCGAAGAAGTCGATTGGAGCGTGGGGCAGATTCTCGACACGTTGCGCGAGCAGGGCCTGGCCGAAAAGACAATGGTCATCTTCACCAGCGACAATGGTGGCACGCCGCGCGCCGTCAATGCGCCATTACGCGGCCATAAAGGTTCAACCTGGGAAGGTGGGATGCGCGTGCCGACGATTGCGTGGTGGCCCGGCAAGATTCCCGCTGGGACCGAGTCCGACGCCATCACCGGCATGTTCGATATTCTACCTACGCTTACCACCCTCGCCGGTGGCACGATCCCCACCGATCGCAAGATCGACGGCGTCAACATCTGGCCGCAACTGGCTGGCGATGCCAACGCGCCGCCTGCACACGAGACATTTTATTTCTATCGCGGTATGAAGCTGGAAGCCGTTCGGCAGGGCGACTGGAAATTGCATCTGGCTGGCAACAACAATGGCGCAGGCAAGAAAAAGCAACAAAACGACGGCAAGGTGAAACTCTTCAATCTCAAGAAGGACATTGGTGAATCGGAAAACGTCGCCGATGCTCATCCCGAGATTGTCGCCAAGCTGGAGGCGTTGACGATGGCGATGAAAGATGATCTGGGACTCGATGGACAAGGCCCCGGTTCGCGCGAGCTTGGCAAAGTCCCCGATGGTCGCCCGATCATCCGTCCCGACGGCACAATTCGCGAAGGTTTTGAGCCAGAGTCGAAGTAGCTGCGCGATGAATACTTCCAAAGTGTAATCTCTTCTGCCTGCTTTGCGTGGGGCGTCGCGGTGCGATACACTATCGCGGTCCCACCCTACTGTTTTTAGCGGCAACCAACTCCCACCTGTATTGCCTTATTCAAGGATCGTCGAATATGACCCAGCGACTGGTCTCGCCCACGTACACACTTTTGATCTTGCTGCTGCTCGCGGCAGGTGGTCTCGCCCAAGCGCAAGAGGCGAAGCTGAAACTCGAACATGGCGATCATGTGTCGTACATCGGCAACGCGCTGGCCGATCGCATGCAGCATCACGGATGGCTGGAGACATTCATCCAAAGTCGCTATCCCGATTTGAACCTGTCCTTTCGCAACCTGGGTTACGCCGCTGATGAGGTCGCCAATCGCCCTCGCGAGCAGAACTTTGGCGATCCCGATAAGCATCTCACGTTTTCCAAAACCGATGTGATCTTCGCATTCTTCGGCTACAACGAAGCGCAGAACGGCCCAGAGGGGGTCGCGAAGTTCCGCCAAGAACTCGCTGCCTTTATCGATCACACGCTTTCGCAGAAATACAACGGCGAGAGCGCGCCGCGGTTAGTGCTATTCTCACCAATCGCGCACGAGAATTTGCACAAGCCGTACTTGCCAGACGGCAAGGCCAACAATGTGAATCTGGAACTGTACACCAAAGCGATGGCCGAAGTCGCCGCGGAAAAAAAGATCCCGTTCGTCGATTTGTTTAGTACGTCCAAGCCGCTCTATGAGGCCGCGAAGGCACCGTTGACCATCGATGGCGTGCATTTGAACGACGCCGGCAATCGTGCGCTGGCCGAGGTCATGGATAAGTCGTTGTTCGGCGAGGCCCCCACGCGATTTCCCGAGCGGATCGAGAAGCTGCGCAGCGCCATCTTCGAGAAGAACATTCATTGGTTCAATCACTATCGCGTCACCGATGGTTACAACGTCTTCGGCGGGCGCTCTGGCACAGGCAATTACGACGGTCAAACCAACTTCACCATCTCCGCCCGCGAACTCGAAATCGTAGCGCTCAAAGCCGCCAATCGCGATAAACGCATTTGGGCACTCGCCAAAGGTGGTGACGCGGAAGTCGATGACAGCAACCTGCCAGC
>JBGSHH010000294.1:0-4503 GCA_041752355.1 Pirellulaceae bacterium
GGCAACACTTCCGTTTATCCCGCGAAGCACAAGGCTGGTTCGTCGAGCCACTCTCACCCCGCAATCCCACCTTGCTTAATGGGCAGGTACTCCAGGAACGCGCGCTTTTGCCAGCCACCTGTGACATCATGGCGGGCGCCAGTCGCTTCCGATTTGAAGTGGAGCGCGAGGGGACATCGACACCACCACCAGCACCGTCGGGAACGTTAATGGGCACCATCCTCGCGCACATGAGCGATGCCCCTGCCTGGACGAACGATGTGCCGCAAGGCTTGCCCCGTTCGTATTCGCTGCACGACAAGCAGTTCTTAGGCCGCGACGCGCGACTTGTCAACATTCATCTGTCGCATCCGCATGTCTCCTGCCTGCACGCGGAAATCCAACTTATCGAAGGACAGTACGTGCTGCGCGACCTAAACAGCGCGAATGGCACCTTCTTAAATGGTCGTCGCTTACGCAACCCGGTGGCGCTGCAATCTGGCGATCGAGTGGAGATGGGGCCGTATGAATTGTTGTTCGACGGCGAGCGATTGGTGCAGCACGCGAGCGATCACACTATTGAGCTTTGCTGTCGCGGCCTGAGTCGCACGGTGTATCAAGGCCTGACGCGCACACCTCAAGTGATTCTAAACGATGTTACGCTGGTATTTCGGCCTTGCGAGTTTGTTGTACTCTTGGGACCAACCGGTTCAGGCAAGTCGACTCTCTTATCGGCGTTGTCGTCGCGCGAGCGCGCAACCGCGGGAAGCGTGTACCTGAATCAAACCGATCTCTACGAGAACTTTGACGCCTTGAAGCAACGCCTGGCGCTCGTGCCCCAAAAAGAAGTGTTGCATCCGGAATTGACCGTCGCGCAATCGCTTTACTACACCGCGAAGCTGCGACTGCCCCCGGATACCATCCACTGCGAAATCGACGCTTTGATCGACGAAATGCTGACGACCGTCGGCTTGCGCAAACAGCGCGATACTCCCTTTCGCAATCTCAGTGGCGGTCAAGCCAAGCGCGCTTGCCTGGCAAGCGAATTGATCGCCAAGCCGAGTTTGTTGTTTCTCGATGAAGTCTCCGCAGGACTCGATGAGCAAACCGATCGCGACATGATGCGTGTTTTCCGTCGCGTCGCCGACTCTGGCAGAACCGTGGTGGCCGTCACACATAGTCTCTCGCATGTGGAGGAGTTTTGCCACTTGGTCGTCATTTTGGCCAGCGGCGGTTGCGTGGCGTTCGTTGGCGCGCCGCGCGAAGCCTGCGAGTATTTCGCGGTCGACAAGCTAGGAGACGTTTACCAACGCTTGCAGGCCAAGCCGGGCGCGCTTTGGGCGCAAGAGTTTCGACAGCATACCAATCACGAGCGATATATCCAAAGTCGCCTGCCTGCGGAAAAATCGAGTGCAGCACATCCAACACCCGCGCGATCCGCCGACCATGCGCGGCAACTCGTTCGTCAAATATCACAACAATCTTGGCTGCTTGCGCAACGCGCCACGGCGATCAAACTGGCCGATGGCCGCAGCTTGCTGGCGATGCTGGGGCAAAGCTTGCTCGTCGCGATACTTATTTTGCTGCTCTTTGGCAACCTTGATCACGTCGAGTTAGACCCGGATCAAGTCGTCGCGAATGTGCCGATCGCGGTGCAACGCGAAGTCAAGCAAGCCGATTACGGCACAAAAATACTGTTTCTGTTGTCCATCTGCTGCTTTTGGTTTGGCTGCAACAACGCCTCCAAGGAGATCGTCAAGGAGCGCGCCATCTTCACGCGCGAACGGGATGTAAACTTGCGCATCGAGGCGTACTTGTCCTCGAAGCTGGGCTTGGTCGCCTTGCTGAGTTTAGCGCAAATGACGTTGTTGTTCTATCTTGTCCACTTGGCTTGCCAGCTCGACGGCAATGCCGCCGCGCAATGGACGCTCTTGGCGCTCACGACCTTCACGGGCGTCGCGGTGGGTCTGGGCATTTCCGCCTGGTCGCACAATGAGGATCACGCCGTCGCTCTGGTGCCGATCTTCCTCATTCCGCAAATCATTTTGGGCGGTCTGCTCGCGCCCGTTTCGGGACTGACGGCCTGGCTAACCAATAGCTTGATCCCCGTCGCTTGGAGCTTCAGTGGACTATGCGGTTTGCTCTCCGATAATCTTGCGCGGCATTGCCCCGTCACGAGTACCGCATTTATTATTGCCGCAAGCGCCCTGGTGGGCATGACGGCGCTCGCCATTGGATTCACCTGGCTGGCACTTTACTTGCAACAATCGCGAGAGAGCGTTCCGAGTGTCGGTTGGCGGCAATTGCGACGCGGTCGGGCGCACCTGGCGAAGATTACGGCGAGTTGGTCCCGACGCGTCGTGACGGCGGAACACAGGCGTTAGGGGGCATTCTGTGATGAGATCTCCGCAAGCCAAGCCCCAATTGTTGTTCTTGAGCGCTCGTCCAACCAGGTCAGCAACAGGCATGATCGCAAGCGTTGGGCGATCTGTTCGTCATTGTCGCGCGTGATGCGCTGTCGCATCCGAACCCAGGCGGCGGAAATGGCCACGGTATATAGCGCGACGTAGAGCAAAGTCGGCAAAGAAGCCGTTTCTGGCGAACGACACCAGAGCGCCTGCTTGGCTTCATGTTTGATCGCAATATATAGGTCGCGCGAAGGCTCGTTGTCGAATAACACGGCCGAGAGAGAATCGCCGCGGTCATCCGACAACGTCGCCATGATGGTCGCTCGCTCTCCCGTGAGAATCCGCTCCAGCGGTGAGTTGAGCCAGTGCGACCAAATTGCTCCCAAGTCGCGATCTTCGCGCCACAGTTCATCGGCATGATCGTTCAGGCTGAATAAGGACGCAGATACGGCGGTCAGCGAGTCGCTGTGCGTACTTGCGTCCCCGGAGAACCCCGGACGCGCGTGCCCCAGGGCGCGAATCAAATCCTCGATTTCGTCGCGGAGTGCACTTTCGTGCTCCTTCGCGTTCAACGGCGGAAGGTAGGCGGAGATCAACTCACGGATCACTCGCCGAAACTTACGCACCGCGGTTTGCAAGCGATTGGAGGCTTGCTTGGGTGAATCGAGCGATAAATCGCGCATCAATCGTTCGTAACCGGGAGCAGGCGTCCCCAATCGCGCCGGTTCGATAACTTGCCGCTCGAAGATTTCCCACACCTGGACCTGACCCGCACTGTGACATTCTTCGCGTACCAAGACAATCGCCCGATTGAGAAGGTTATGCGCCCAATCAATTTCAAATGCGATGCCGATGGGGTCATCTGCCACCGCCACATTGCTCCCCACCGCCTCCAGTTCCAGCGTGTTAATCCCCGCCCGCCGCCGCCGATCGAAGGCATAGTTATTGAGCGATAGCAGCATGAAAGCCCGAAAACGCATATTGGGAATCTGGGACTTACGCTCCAGGTACTTGTTCGCCAAATTGGTGGCGGGTGGCGGTCTCAGGAACTTGTCGACGAAAAAATCGTGCACCACATCCTGTGCGTCGTCTGGACGACAGAGCCCCTTGCGCAGGAGATGCACGCACAGCGGAGCGCTATATTGCTCCAAAAAACGTCGCAGTCCCTCGGCGCGATGTTGCGCATCCGGACTTCCCATGCCATTGATCACGGACATGACCGTCGACGAAAACGACTCGTCAGGGTTTGGAACCTGATTCATGGTGGGTCCAATACTTTCGCGCGAAACTTCCAGAGCAACGACAACCACCCGTAGTAAATCAGGCTGGCTGGGAATCGTCAATTCCATCCAATTCGCGGCGCAGCGGCTGAGGAAATCAGACGTTAAGGGAGTGCAGCGCCGAGGTGGGAAGCGTTTTCCCGGCCCCAAGCGATTGCAATGAAACAAGACTTCAGGATCACTCCCATGCGACTACACATCCTCACCTTCGCAATTCTCCTTGTTGTTGGCGGCGTTCGTTCAGCTTCGGCACACGACTTCACGTGGCGCAATCTGATGCTCGCGTCGGCGAAGCTTCGTCCGAGTTTTGACGCCGAAGCCAATGTCGATTCCTATCTGCAAATCTATCGCGCGGATGTTTGGAAACGCTATCACAACGACGAGTTTGAACTGGCCGACAAGCGACGCGAAACGATAGAGATTATGGAGCGCGACATTGAGCAGTTCACACTCGACGAGGATTTCACGATTCGCGGCAACCTTCAGTTCGGCACCTACGACTTCAAAACTGGCAGGTTTCCGATCGCAGGCATCAGCGAGGATAGCTATTACTACGAAAGCCAGTATTCCAGTGGTACCTTTCCTAGTACATTCAAGGTCTTCTTTTCAAATCCCACGCTACTGGATGGGATCACCATGCCAGAGGCGGAGGCGAAGGAGTTTCTGCGCCTGCGAAAAGATCGCTATGGCGACGTCAATCGGCGACTGTACGCGAAACTCAACGTTCGACTCCACAAGCTGAAGTCCGGCGATAATGAACTGCTGGGTGAGATTCGCTCCGCCAAGATCTATGCCGACGACAAGTACACGAAGCTAATCGCGGAGTTTGCGGAGAA
>JBGSHH010000295.1:0-7860 GCA_041752355.1 Pirellulaceae bacterium
CAACCAATTAGCCAAAGACCAGAAACTGGTCGCCTTGATCGCGACTTGGCAGAAGAATCCTTCCCCCATTCTGCGTCGCTTGTTCTGGTATCACCAAGCGCGCTTGCGCTGGGTCGGGCAAGTTCCGCCCGGGAATAGTGCAGACCTGCTTGATTCCCTGGAAAACGAGATGGCTCATGCTGAACCCGAAGTTCAATGGGCAATGAACTTCTGCGCTGGGCAAATCGGAGTTCATGAGCCCAAATTTCGGTCCAGATGTATCAAACTTGGGAAAACCTTGGGACTCTACATGAACGAGCATGTGGCCAAAAACTGTACGCCGTCGTACCTTCCAGAGTTCATTAGGATCGAAGTAGCCAAGCGGGAATTGAGAACCGATGATCCTAAATAGATCGACATGCCGAGGTTCGTCATGCACGACCGCCATTTTAGGTGGTGGACGCACCGTTCTGAACCCGCTGGACTGAGCCAATTTTTGTGGAGTTGGTTTTGGTCATCAACGCGCAATCGCTTGAGCAGTGGCATCGAGCACTGCTTCTGTACTGTGCGAGATTCAATTCTGGCTGTGGATGTGTGTCGAATTGCGCTGCTCATCGCTCCAGACGCCGCGAAAGAAAATGTCCATGATGGCGGCATGTTGCTCCGAAGAAGAGCGACCGAGAAAATGATTCGTGAACATGGTTCCGTACACGAGGTTGCCTAGAAAATCGAGAATCTGTTCCACCTTCAATTCATCGCGGACACTGCCATCCTTAATCAGGTTACTCCAGACTTCGCGCCAACGAGAGCGACTAGCATCGCGGTGCGTGAAGTAGGTGGGCTGGGAGCGGTCGCGAAAGTAAGCGCGTTCCTGAATTAATAGCTCAACTTGTTCGGGGAACTTTTCAAAGTAACAGAGATAAGCACGAATCGCCTCGGAGATGCGTTCGAAAGGCTCGTCGCGTGTTTCCGCGGCCGCTTGCACCGTCGTCTGTAAGTGCCGCATGCCGTGATCAACGCAGGCGAAGAAGAGTTCTTCCTTGCTCTTGAAATAGAGATAGAGCGTTCCTTTGGCAATTCCCAATTCCGTTGCCACGCTCTCCATTTCGCAGTCGCGATAGCCGTCACGCGCAAATAACCTGGCGGCGGCCAGCGTAATGTCTTGCCGGCGCTGAGTTCGTCGATCCGTCGTGGACGCGGTTTCACCCATACTTGGAAGGAGAAATAGGTTTTAGCTAGAAAAGGATTGAAAACTGGGTCCGCTTGCTATACTTTACATAAGACCGATCTGACTGACCAGTCAGTCAGTTTGCATTCCCGCCAAAAAACCGCAGCTTCCTTTCCACCTCACGCCACGAGTGGCTAATTCCATCACGCCGGAGAGGGGCGACACCAATATTCCCACCATCATTTATGTCGCATCGCCATTTCTCATTCTTCTGGTTGTTAGTCGTGATTGCGATGGCGAATCTAGGAGGCTGCGCGCGCCCCGCCGCCAAACCGAAAACCGCCAAACCGATGCCGGTGAATTACGTCCTGCCGACGCGCGAGAAGGTGACGGAATACGAGGAGTTCACGGGACGAACAGCGGCAGTGGAAATTGTCGAACTTCGCGCGCGGGTCAGCGGTTACTTGGACAAACTCCATTTCCAAGACGGCACCGACGTGCAAGAAGGGGACCTGCTCTTCGAGATCGATAATCGGCCCTTCGTCGCCGACGAGGCGCGCACGGCGGCCGCTGTCGAGCAGTACGAAGCGCGTGTGAAGCGACTGGAGTTGCAATTCAAACGGGCTGTTGAGTTGTATGAGAAGCAAGCTTTGTCGCAAGACGAATTTGAAACGATTAAGTTCGATCTTGCGGAGGCGGCAGCGACCATGAAGTCGGCGGAAGCGCAACATGATATCGCGTCACTGAATCTTAAGTTCACCCGCGTGATTGCGCCAATTAGTGGCCGCATAGGTCGACGCATGGTCGATCCCGGCAATCTCGTCACAGCGGATGTGACTCCATTGGCGGTCATCTTGCCGCAGGACAAGGTCTATGTGTACTTCGATGTGGATGAGCGCACGGTCTTGAAACTGCGACGGCTCGTCGCCAATGGCACGATTCCCTCACCTAGAACCAAGCCCGTGACGATCGATATCGCGCTCGCGGACTCCGACGAGCACGTTGCGGACAAAGATGCAACCCAGGCGATCCCGGCTGATGCAAATGGTTACTCGCTCCAAGGCGTTGTCGACTTTCAAGACAATCAAATCGATCCGGCTACGGGTACCTTGCGGATGCGGGCCACGGTGGAGAATCGCAACAATTTGCTGTCGCCTGGGCTGTTCGTGCGTCTGCGTTATCCGGTCCGCGCCAATCAAGACGAAATGATGGTTCCAGAAGAGTCACTTGGTTCCGACCAAGGAGAGCCCTTCGTTTATGTGATCGGCAGCGACGACAAAGTGGTTAAGAATCGCGTCGCCGTGGGACCACAAGTTGCCGCCAAACGCGTGATTCGCTCCGGTCTAAAGATGGAAGATCGCGTCGTGGTGACTGGCCTGCAGCGTCTTCGTCCAAATACCCAAGTCACCCCTGCATTGTACGCCCCTGAAGAACCGCCGACCCTGGCGAAGCGCGAGTCGTCGACCGCGACAAAGGAAACGAAAGCTGCCGCCAATAGCGCGGGAGGAGAATAGCTAAAGACCCGATCCCATTAACCCTCAGTGGGTGCTTTGCTTGTTTTCGCGATTCTTCATTGATCGGCCGATCTTCGCCAGCGTGATTTCGATTGTGATCACGCTCGTGGGGAGCATTGCGCTCTCTCAGTTGCCGCTCGCGCAATATCCGCCGATCGCCCCACCGAATGTTCAGGTCGACTGTAACTACCCGGGTGCGAGCGCCCTAACCGTGGCGGAAACGGTCGCCGCGCCGATCGAGCAACAAGTCAACGGTGTCGAAGACATGATGTATATGTCGTCGGCTAGCACCAATGATGGTTCGTATTCACTCACGGTCACCTTTAAGCCCGGCGTGGATATGAATTTGGCACAAGTATTGGTGCAGAATCGCGTCAGCCTTGCGTTGCCGGCCCTGCCGGAAGTCGTGCGGCGCACCGGCGTGACAACGCGTAAGCGTTCGCCTGACATTCTCTTGACGGTCAGCATTAATTCACCTGATGGTAGCTACGATCAACTCTATCTGAGCAACTATGCGCGTTTGCATCTGCAGGAAGAACTCGGTCGCATTCGCGGCGTGAGCGAAGTGCGGGTGTTTGGTCAGCGGGACTACAGCATGCGCGTCTGGCTCGATCCCGATAAGCTTGCGGCGCGCGAATTGGTCGTCTCGGATGTGATCACTGCGGTACGCGAGCAAAACATGGAGGTCGCGTTGGGGCAACTGGGGCAACCTCCCGCGCTAAGTGGCCAAATGTGGCAGATTCCGTTGACAGTTGCTGGACGCTTGCGAACGCCCGAAGAGTTTGGCGCGATTGTGGTGCGCGCCACAGCGGACGGTCGGATGCTGCGCATACGCGATGTGGGGCGAGTAGAAATTGCTGCCCGGATCGAGGAAACCAACAATCGCTTCAACATGAAGCCCACCGTTGGTTTGGCGATCTTTCAGTTGCCGGAAGCCAACGCACTGGAGACCGCCGACCTCGTCAAAGCGAAAATGGAAGAACTGTCGGTCGACTTTCCCGCCGGCGTGATCTACGAAGCAGGCTACGATACGACTCCCTTCATTCGCGAATCGGTGAATGAAGTTTTTAAGTCGCTGCGCGATGCCATTATCCTGGTAGCGATCGTGGTGCTATTCTTTCTGCAAGGGTGGCGGCCCGCGATCATTCCACTTATCGCCGTACCGGTCGCGATCATCGGCACCTTCGCGGCCATGGCGGTGGTCGGCTTCAGTCTCAATACCTTAACCCTCTTCGGCCTGGTATTGGCGATCGGGATTGTCGTCGATGACGCCATCGTGGTGGTCGAAGCAGTGGAACAACATATCGAACGTGGCCTGGCACCACGCCAAGCAGCCTTTCTGGCCATGGAGGAAGTTGCGGGGCCCGTCATCGCGGTGGGATTGGTGTTGACCGCCGTGTTCGTTCCGTGCGCGTTTGTCAGTGGCATCGTGGGACAGTTCTTTCGACAATTTGCGCTCACGATCGCCATTTCCACGGTGCTCTCGACCATCAACTCATTAACGCTCAGCCCTGCGCTCGCAGCACTCCTACTCAAGCCTCGTAACGAAGATAGCCATGAAGCGTTCCCGCGTCCGGGCCTGGCCATCGTGGGCGCATTACTTGGCTATTTTCAACTCGGACCATGGTTGGCGACGCGGTCTGCCAACGTTCCTGCACTTGCGACTATCCCCGGCGCAGCCTGGCCATGGATTGCGGCAATTGTTTTGGCGATCTGCGTTTGGTTCGTGGGACGTTATATCAATCTCGTCTTGAAGTACGTCTTTGCCGGATTCAATTGGGCCATGCAACGGACGGTGGGAGGCTATGCCTGGATGACCAGTCGCATGTTGCGGTTGCCAGGCTTGGTGCTGCTAGTCTACGGTTGCTTGTTGGTTTGTACTTGGAAGATGTACGACGTGCTCCCGGTCGGCTTTATCCCGTCGCAAGATAAAGGCTACATGACGGCGAGTGTTCAGTTGCCCGATGCCACGGCCGCCGAACAAACGCTCAAAACGCTCGCCAAGGTGGAGGCGATCGCGCTCGAAACCGAAGGCGTTGCCAACATTAACTCGATCGCAGGTAACTCCTTTCAACTCGGTGCGCGCGCCTCGAATTTTTGTTCGATGTTCATAATCCTCGAACCATTCGACGAACGTCGAACCGACAACTTACGCGCCACGCGAATCCAAGCTGAACTCCTCAAGAAGTTCGATGCGGCGATTCCGGAGGCCACCATAACGCTGTCGCCTCCTCCACCGGTACCTCGTGTTGGACGAGCAGGCGGATTCAAGATGATGCTAGAGGATCGCGGTAACATCGGACTCGGAGAACTGCAAAAGCAAACCGATGCGCTGATCGTTGTCGGCAAAGAACAACCCGAGCTCACCGGACTCTATTCCGTCTTCAATAACGACGCGCCTCAATTGCGCGTGGACGTCGACCGCGACGCTTGCTTATCCCAAGGGATCTCACTGGGCGAAGCATTCGGGACGCTACAAGGCTACCTCGGGTCGCGTTATGTCAACGATTTCAATATGAGTGGACGCACCTGGCAAGTGGTGGTTCAAGCCGATGCGCGGTTTCGCGATCGAGTGGATGATGTCGCCAAACTCAAGATTCGCAATCGCGATGGCAAGATGGTGCCGCTCGGAAGCATCTGTACCGTCAAACCCATCGGCGGACCGCTTTTGATCACGCGCTACAATATGTATCCCGCTACCGCTGTGACCGGAAATGTGGCCGAAGGCATTAGCAGCGGAGAAGGAATCCAACGTATGGAAGCGCTCGCGGGGAAAGAACTTCCTGCCTCGATGGCCTACGAATGGACTGAGATGGCCTATCTGGAACGCATTAGTGGCAACACGGGACTGATGTTGTTCGCGTTTTCCGTGGTGTTTGTGTTTTTGGTGCTGGCGGCGCTTTATGAAAGCTGGGCATTGCCGCTGGCGGTGATACTCGTCGTGCCGATGTGCATTTTGTTTTCGCTGTTGGGGATCGCGACTGCCAATTGGAACGGCGCGAGCCTCGACATCAATGTATTCACGCAAATCGGCTTTGTCGTGTTGATCGGATTGGCGTGCAAGAATGCGATCCTGATCGTGGAATTCGCCAAAGTTAAACGCGATGCGGGCGTGGATGCGCATGACGCGATCCTAGACGCTTGCCGGATGCGACTACGTCCGATTCTGATGACTTCGTTCGCGTTTATTCTGGGAGTTTTGCCGCTCGTGGTCGCGGAAGGAGCCGGCTGGGAGATGCGTCGCGCGCTGGGGACTGCCGTGTTTAGTGGCATGTTGGGCGTGACGCTGTTTGGCGTATTCTTGACGCCAGTGTTCTTCCTGGTCGTTGATCGCATGGCGCACTGGCAGGTTTTTAGCACGGGCTTGTTCGCCCGCGTCGGCAACCTGATGTTGCGCGGCCTACGCCTGGGATTTGTGATTGGTCCGACGAAGCGCTGGTGGCAACGTGTGGTCACCGCGACGAAACCGACCGATTTGCCGGAATAACGCCGTGGCTGGCCTGTGGTTCTTGGAATGACGGAACGCTTATGTTTTCTCGCTTCTTCATCGATCGACCCATCTTCGCCACGGTGCTATCGGTCGTAATCACCTTGGCAGGCGGTATCGCGGCGTTCTTGTTGCCGATCACGCAGTATCCCGAAATCGCGCCCCCGACGGTGGAAGTCTCCACTTCCTATCCCGGCGCCAATGCCAAAGTCGTGGCGGATACCGTCGCGGCACCGATCGAACAGCAGGTGAACGGCGTCGAGGATATGCTCTATCTGAGCAGTCAATGCACCAATGACGGCAACTATACGCTAACGGTCACTTTCGCTCCCGGCACCGATTTGAATCTCGCGCAAGTCTTGGTGCAGAACCGGGTCGCGCTGGCGCAACCGATTCTGCCCGAATTGGTGCAACGTCGTGGCGTCACGGTAAAGAAGAAATCGCCCAGCGTGCTAATGATTGTGAATCTCTTCTCGCCCAACGGTCAGCGGGACAATCTCTATCTGAGCAATTATGCGACGATTCAAATGCGCGATGAGCTTTCCCGTGTGGAAGGAGTGGGAGATATTTCGTTTTTGGGACAGCGCGACTACAGTATGCGCGTCTGGCTCGATCCGCAACGCATGGCGATGCGCAACATCAGCACGCAGGATGTCGTCCGCACCATTGAGCAGCAAAACACGCAAGTCGCCGCTGGACAGATTGGGCAGCAGCCAACGACGCCGGGGCAAATCTTTCAATACACGATGACAACGCTCGGTCGCTTGAGCACCGAGGAACAGTTTGGCGATATGGTCCTGCGCGCCGACGACCAAGGCCGCAAGATTCGCATGCGCGATATCGCGGACACGGAATTGGGCGCGATGTCGTATGATCAGATCTGCACGCTCGACAATCAACCTTCCATTGCGCTCTCGATCTACCAGCTCCCCGGCTCCAACGCGCTTAAGATCGCCGAGGAAGTGCGCGCCAAAATGGAAGATATCAAGACGCGCTTTCCCGAAGGGGTCGATTACGCGATTGTATACGACACGACCCCTTTCATTCGCGAATCGGTAAATGAGGTGTTCAAATCGCTGCGCGATGCCGTCATTCTCGTCGCGATTGTGGTGCTGGTCTTTCTCCAAGGCTGGCGACCGGCGATCATTCCTTTGGTGGCAGTGCCGGTGGCGATTGTCGGTACATTCGCGGCCATGGTCGCCTTTGGCTTTAGTCTTAATACGCTCACCTTGTTTGGTCTGGTACTAGCCGTGGGCATTGTCGTCGACGACGCCATCGTGGTCGTGGAAGCGGTTGAACATCATATCGAGCACGGTCTGGCACCGCGCGCCGCTGCCATCAAGGCGATGGACCAGGTCGCGGGACCGGTCATCGCGGTTGGCCTCGTGTTGACCGCGGTCTTCGTGCCCTGCGCATTCATTAGCGGCGTAGTGGGGCAGTTCTTCAGACAGTTCGCCGTCACGATCGCGATTAGCACGATCATTTCGGCCTTTAATTCGCTCACACTCAGTCCCGCCTTGGCGGTGCTGTTGCTCAGGCCTCGCACGCAAGGAGGTGCCGAGGCATTGCCCCGCCCAGGACTGGCGTTCGTCGGCGCTTGGGCCGGCTATGCGTTCCTGGGGCCTTGGCTCGCGAATGTGGCACAGACGGTGCCGCAGCTACGCGCCGTGCCCACTTGGGTTTGGCCTTGGCTCGCGGCGCTGGTTTGCGTG
>JBGSHH010000296.1:0-1555 GCA_041752355.1 Pirellulaceae bacterium
CGGCGCGCTCTGGTTCTATCGCGCGCCGCTGGGACTGCGCGGTGGTAGCGCGGCCTTGTTGCTAGGCATCTCGGCGGGACTGATCGCAGGCTATGTCGCGTGGCGGACGCTGCGCGCTTCGCGCGGGTACGCCTGGGTAGCGCGACAAGTGGAGGCCGCTTTTCCCGAGTTAAAGAGTTGCCTCTTGGCGGCCGTCGAGCAACAACCCGAGTTGCCATCGGGCAAGTTCGGTTACTTGCAAACCAGCGTCATTCGCCAAGCGCTCTCCCACGCGCATCAGCATAATTGGTCGGCGCTCATTTCGCAGCGCAAGCTGTTGCTGGCGGCGGTGGCGAACCTGTTAACGTTGGTGTTGTTCGGCGTCGCGCTGGCCGGCCTGGCGCTGTCTGCGGCCAAGGCGGCAAATTTGCCACTCGATCCCGCCTTGCTCTTGGGAACCAGTCAAGAATTCGCACTGGAGATTGAACCAGGCGATACGGAAGTCGAAAAGGGAACGAGTCTGCTTGTGCTGGCGCACATTCAAGGCCCCTTGCCGCCGCAAGCGACGCTCATCTATCAACCGCTGGCTGGCGAAGAGTCGCGGATCGTGATGTCACCGAGTTTGAACGATCCCGTCTACGGCGCGAGAATTCCGATCATCGATGAGCCGCTGGAATACTATGTCTCGCTCGGCGAGCGCGAATCGTCCAAGTATCGCGTCAAAGTGTTTGAGTATCCTCGCCTGGAACGCGCCGACGCGAATCTGGTCTTTCCGACCTACACGAAGCAAGAATCGCGGCTGGTGCAGGACGTGCGTACGGTATCGGTCGTGCAAGGGACCGAGCTGACATTGCGTTGCACATTGAACAAGCCCGTAGTGACCGCGCGGTTGGTGAGTATCGATAGCACCAATCCATCAGAGCCAATTGCCCTCACCTCCACGGAATCGGAGCCGCTCGTCTATCGCATGACGCTGCGTTGCGAAACGTCGCAACGCTGGAAATTGGAACTCATCGATGATGCCGGAAGGCAAAGCGTCAAGTCCGAACTGTTTCGCTTGCACGTCCTTCCCAATCAACCGCCGACCTTGAAGCCGCTCTTTCCCGCGCGCGATCTGGAAGTTTCCGCGCTGCAAGAGATCGACCTCAAGGCGAGTGTGCGAGACGACTTTGGCATCGAGCGGATCGGCATCACCTACTCCATCGCGGGTCAACCGCCGGCCGACGTGGTCGTCCTGGAACAGGCCGCTGGCAAGGAGCAGCATGAAGTCGCGCACGCGCTGTCGCTGGAAGCACTAAAGGCTGAGCCGGATCAGTTATTGTCGTATCACTGGTGGGTGGAGGATCACGACGCCGAAGGCGAAGTGCGGCGCACGTTTGGTGATATGTACTTCGCCGAAGTTCGCCCGTTTGAGGAGATATACCGGCAAGGAGAGCAACCGCCCGGTGGCGAGGAACAGCAACAGCAGCAGCAACAACAGCAACAAGGTCAAAGCCAGAACGCGCAAGATGCGCAGCAACTCGGCAAGCTGCAAAAGGACATCATCAACGCGACATGGAAATTGATTCGCCGCGAA
>JBGSHH010000297.1:0-3544 GCA_041752355.1 Pirellulaceae bacterium
CCACCGCCTTCGCGCAAGTGGAACTTCCCAACGCCAAGCCCATCCCCGCGCTGCAAGTTTTGCCGCATGCGGACGAGCAAACCGCCATCGAGCGCGCCGGCTCAGAACTCACGCGGTATCACTTCGGCCCGAACTTGCGGCGGCCGTTTCTCTATCCACTGGTGGGTCCCTCTGGCAAATCGCTGACACGTATCGGGCATCCGCACGATCCGCAATCGCACAGTCATCACAATTCCGTTTGGATATCGCACTTCGATGTCGCGGGCGTCGATTTTTGGGGAGACCACGGCGGCAACAAGGGACAGATCGTCACGCAGCGCGTGGCGCGCTATGAAGATGGCGATGATGCGGCGCTGTTGGAATTCGTCCATGCTTGGCAAGATGCTGCTGGCAAGACGTTGCTGCAGGAAACGCGCACGGTGCGACTGTTCCCCCAGGCCGACAAGCAGTATTTGCTGGTGCTGGATATCGACTTGTCGGCCGCGAAAGAGCCGATCACGCTCGGCAAGACGCCGTTTGGTTTAGTCAGTGTGCGGATGGCGAAGACGATCGGCGTGCATGATGGCGGCGGCACGATTCGCAACTCCAGCGGCGGTCGCGACGAAGCGGAGGTCCTCTGGAAACAAGCGAAGTGGGTCGATTACTCTGGCCCCATCACCGCCACAGCACAAGAAGGAATCACGCTGCTGGATCATCCTGCTAATCCCAATCATCCCACGCACTTTCATGTTCGCAATGATGGTTGGATGGGTGCGTCGCTCACCTATGACGCTGCGCGTACCATTGCCCCCGATGCGCCCTTGCGACTACGTTATGGCCTGTGGGTTCATGCGGGCGTGCCGGAAGTGGCAACTATCGAGAAACAATTCGCGACGTTCGCCGAGATTGGCCCGCCGCCAGCGAAGAAGAAATAACTTGCACCGCATCTCTAACAATACTTAGGAAAGATTGCCAACATGTCCCAGCCGCATCAAGACGATATGCCACCGCAATTCCAAAAGGCACCGCGCTCCAAAGGGATGGGCTGCCTGATCGGCTGTTTGGGAACGCTGCTGGTGATGGTATTGGTTTGCGGCGGCGTGGCGTGGTGGGGTTATACGTACGGGCCTGGCATGCTGGCGGGCCAGTTTCGCGACGCTATGGTGCAAGTGGTGAACGAATCGGAGCTTTCGCCGGAAGACAAGCAAGAAGTCATCAAACAAATCAATCGAGTCGTCGACAAGTATCGCTCAGGCGAGATCAATGGCGAACAGTTGGTGAAAGTGCTGCAAGAGCTGGGCGAGTCGCCTGTGATGGCGGTGGTGATGCTCTACGCCGTGGAGGAAAAATACATCAAGCCTTCGGGCTTGTCCGCCGAGGAAAAGGAAGCAGCCCGTTTGACGCTGCAGCGGGTCTTGCGCGGCGTGGTGGAGAAGAAGATCAATCCCGATTCACTGCAAAGCGCCATCGATATGGTCATGGAACCAGGCGGAGGCGAACAAAAGAAGATCAAAGAGCAACTCACCGACGACGAACTCAAAGCCTTCTTGGCGGAACTGAAGAAGCATGCCGACGAAGCGGAGATCCCCGAGGAGCCTTACGAGGTGCGCATCGGGCAGGAAGTGAAGGACGCCGTCGATCGCGCGCTGGGTCCCGAAGCGGCCATGGAAGCGGAAGTGGAGCCGTAGTCGATCGACTAAGGCGCTAACGCCGCAGCCACCCTTTCGGCGAGTTCCTCGAGCGTGATTTCAAGTACTAAGAACCGTTTCTGCGCCGACGTTTCGCCGGCGAGTAACTGCAGTTGCGACTTGCGCAGTTGCAACGCCTGACAAAGCACATCCACGATCGCTTTGTTGGCTTTCCCTTTCTCGGCGACTTGCGTGACGGCGACCTTGAGCGCGCCGTCGTGCTCGCCTTTGATCTCGTTCTGGCGGGAACCGGGCTGCGCGCGGACAGGCAAGATGACCCCTTGGGAATGCAGTTCCAAGGCGATCACGCGATGATCCCGTCAAAGAGGGAACTGCCGACGCGGACGAGCGTCGCGCCGGCCATGATGGCGGCTTCGAGGTCCTCGCTCATGCCCATCGAGAGTTCATCGAACGTTGTGTTGGGTTGGGCGATCGCCGCCAAACGATCGCGCAATTGGCGCACCAACTCGAACTGAAAGTGCGCCTCGTCGAGGGACGCATGAAAGCCCGACATCGCCATCAGCCCGTGAATGCGCAGGTGCGACAGCGTGCCGATTTGCGGCAAGAGCGTTTCCACTTCGTGCGGCGCGAAGCCCTGCTTCGCTTCGTCGCCGGAGATGTTGATCTCCAGCAAGGCCTCGGCAACCTGGCCGGTGGATTGTCCGATTTCGTGCAACTCCTGCAGCAACCGCCAGCTATCGCCGGAATGCATGAGATGCACGTGCGGCATCACGCGTCTGGCTTTGTTGCGCTGCAAATGGCCGATCAGATGCCATCGAACAGGCAAGTCGCGCAGCGCTTCCGCCTTGGCGAGCAGTTCCTGCGGCCGCGCTTCGCCGAGGTCGTGACAACCGGCTTCCACTAACGCGCGAGCGAGTTGGTGATCGACGTACTTCGTGACCGCCACCAGCTTCACCTCGCTGGCGGCGCGACCGGAGCGCTCGGCGGCCGTCGCGATGCGCTCGCGAACGTGAGCAAGATTGTCATGCAAACGTGACATGCTTTTCCAATACGGCAGGCGGAAAGCCAACCACTATTCGATTTCCAACAACACTTCGCCATCGCCAGCGGCGTTAAAGCGCGCAATTTGATATTCGGTGACGATGTTGTGTCCCAGATAGGTGCGATTGGCTTTGGGACCGAGCGAACGGTAAAGACTCCACTGCGCTTTGCCGACTTGTGCGCGATACGCCACGGCCACATCGCGGGGCTGAATCTGCAACTGCTCAGCAACCGTCAACTGCCGCCAGGTGCATTCCTTGCGAATACGTTCGGGTACCAGGTCGATGAACAGCGGCGCAAACATGCGCCGCCCTTGATGCGATTGGGTTAGCTCCAAACCGGTGGCCGTACTTTGCAACTCGCCGCCAGCATACTGCGAACGCCATTCCGGAAGCGCTAGCGGGAGCACGAGCGCTTGCGTGCGCTTGCTCGCTAGATGGCCATCGCGCGTTTGATCGCTTGGTAGCCAACGATAGCCCGGTGCGAGCGGCAAGGTCGCGCGATAGCCCAGCTGCGCAGGCTCATCGCCGATCACCGCGTCGGCCAACATCAGGAAGCCATCTTTGCGGGCAAGCACCATTTGCCGCTGCATCTTCCAGCCAGCGGTCAAGCGCGTTTCAATTTCCAAATAAAGCACGTCGTCGTCGGTATGCCAACAGACTTCTTCCCAGTCGTGCTGCGGCTTCCACCCCCAGCCATCAATGGTGACTTCGACACTCCACGCGCCTGCCAGGATCAGTTGTTCGCGGACGTACAATTCGCAATCGACGCGGCGTTCATCAAACTTCACGGCCAGACGCGGACTGCCGAGCGACCAATCGCTGCGCAGTAGTCCGGCGGAACACCATTCGGAATAGGTGAACGGATCGGGAAAC
>JBGSHH010000298.1:0-4914 GCA_041752355.1 Pirellulaceae bacterium
GCCTCCTCCAGCGACCAACATCGATGACCGCCATTTGCTCGACATCGATACGCCTGCCGAACAAGCCCTCGCCGCCAATCTGCATGAATTGACCGCACCCCAAAAGACGCTGCTGGAAACACTCCAAAGTTTCAGACATCCCAAATCGTCCGAGTTCTATCAACTCGCCTTGACCGCGAATCAAGCCGCACTCGTCGACCTGGAACAAGGCGACATCTTTTCCGCGCGAAGTTCGCAGGATAACGCCGAACATGCGTTGTTCGATTTTCTTCGCTCGCGCAAGAACCACGGCTTCGCCGCGCTGATGGGTCTGCTGACCATCATCACCATTGTGGGCTGGAAGACCCTGCCGTTCAAAAGGCTGGCACTTGTCCCTCCCCCGCTCGTCGCAGTTACACTCGCCACGCTCATCGCATTTCTCATCCAACTCCCCGTCTTGTATGTGGAAGTCCCCAGTGATTTGCGCGAAGAAATCTTCTTTCCCAGCCTGGCAGGACTCGCAGCACTCTTGGATTGGAAAATGTGGGGTGTCGTATTGCAACTAGCGATTATCGGCAGCGCGGAAACGCTGCTCTGCGCCTCAGCGGTCGATCGGATGCATTCGGGGCCTCGAACCAATTACGATCGCGAACTCAAAGCCCAAGGGCTGGGCAATATGGTTTGCGGTCTACTGGGCGGCTTGCCGATGACCGGGGTCATCGTCCGCAGTAGCGCCAATGTGCAGGCTGGGGCAAAGACACGTTTGTCCGCCATCTTGCACGGAGCTTGGCTGCTCGTGTTTGTCAGTCTGTTCGCGGCACTATTGCGGCTGATTCCGACTTCCTCCCTAGCGGCCGTATTGGTGTATACCGGCTATAAGTTGGTCAATATACCCTCCATCAAACTCCTGGCGAAGCGCGGTTGGACGGAAGTCGGCATCTATGCCGCCACGGCGATCATGATCGTCGCCACCGACTTACTCATCGGCGTGTTGGTCGGTATCGCACTATCCATCGCTAAATTGATTTACGTCTTCGCACGCTTGGAAGTGGAACTCGAACCACCACACGACGACTTGCGATGGGAAATCCGCTTGCGAGGGTCCGCAACGTTTCTGCGGTTGCCGAAATTGGCCCACGCGCTCGAACAGGTGCCAATCGATTCCGAACTGCATGTGGACGTCTCGCAACTCGACTATATTGATGCCGCCTGCCTCGACTTGCTCGACAATTGGGAAGAACAGAACGAGGCGACGGGCGCGCGGCTAATCATCGATGCCGAGTCATTGCAAGCGCGCTTTTGGCGAAGACGTTCTCCCACGGGAGAGAAGACTGGGGCGGACGCGCAATCCACTGGAGTGGCCCATCCGCACCAAATTCAACGCCCGATCTAGTTCGATATGGATAGTTTCGCATGACGTACTTGCTTTTGGAGTTTTTGGGGTTGGCGGCGATCATTGTCGTGGCCGGTGCTATTCTGGCGCAATGCGCGGACTCCATCGCGGACATCACCAAACTGGGCAAACTTTTGATCGGCAGTATCCTGCTCGCCGGCGCGACATCGTTGCCAGAGATGTCGGTCGATATCAGCGCCGTACGCCGCGGGGCGATCGATTTAGCGATGGGCGATTTGATGGGGAGTTGCCTATTCAATCTCTTGATCGTCGCGATCGTCGATATGCTGTATCGCTCACGCGGTTCGGTACTGTCGCGCAAGTACGCCGCGCACGCCTTGAGCGCGACCATGAGCGTAGTGATGATCGGCCTGGCGACGCTAGGCATCATGGTCGGTTCACAATTCGACAACACGCACTTCCTCAATGGCGCGTTTCTGAATGTTGGCTATGGCACCTGGCTGGTGGTGATCGCCTACATTTTGGGCGCTCGCTTGAGTTACTACGATCAACGCTTCGCGACCCGCCAACTTACACACGAACAGCGCGATCAGGCGGAACAACAAGCACCCCATCTGAGTTTGCGCGTCGCCGTGGGTGGCTTCGTGCTGGCGACTGTCGCGATTATCCTGGTCGCTCCCTGGCTGGCGGCGACGGCCGATGAAATTGCCGATCGCTCGGGACTAGGGAAAACCTTTGTCGGCACCACACTCGTTGCTCTCTGCACGTCGCTACCGGAACTGGTAGCGACCTTGACCGCGGTCCGCATTGGCTCTGCCGATCTCGCGCTGGGCAACATCTTCGGCAGCAACACCTTTAACATGCTGCTGCTTCTACCACTCGATTTTTGTTACTCCGGCTCGATACTGGCCGACCTCTCGGTGACGCATGCCGTGACGGGTTTGTGCGCCATCTTGGTGACCGCCATCGCCGTGCTGGGGCAGCTTTACAATGTCGAGAAGCGCCTGTGGCTCCTCGAACCTGATGCAACGCTCATGTTTCTGGCGATCATGGCGGCGCTCGGTTTGATCTATTTGATGAAATAGCTCCCGCGATCAGTGATAAAGAAACATCGGCACGGCGTTCTTTGCCAAGATGCTCTTCGTCACCGTGCCAAAGAAAAACTCTCGCCACGATGGTTTGCCATAAGCTCCCATCACTAACAACTCCGGCGAGATTCGATCGACCACGTCGAGGATCACTTCCGCCGGCGTGACACCATTGGCAAAGGCATGCGTCGTCGGTTCGATACCATGCCGATGCAAGTACTCGCGGGCGATTTCGGCGTGCTGCGTCGCCACGGCTTGCTCCTGATCGGCGCTCACCACATGCACTTCATGAATCGGGTGCCAGACAGCGGTGAACAGTTGCAATGCCCTGTTCGCCTGTAAGCTGCCATCGTAGGCGATGACGGTCGCGGGGTTCTTGCCGAGTCGCCCCGGCACACTCACTACGGGCCGCGTGGCGTGGTGTAAGACGTAATCCAGCACGGGATCGCGACTGTCGGGAATGTCCAACATTCCTAGATGTCCGAGCACAATCAAGTCGAAGCGCGGCGCATTCGCGACCAATTGCGCGCCGGTATCCTCGACCGTCGGCAACAGCGAATACCGCACCCCCGCCCCATGTGCCTTGGCAATCAATTGCTCGATCGCCTCGCCCGACAACTTACGGGCCTTAGCGATCCGCTCGGCATCACGCCCGTATTTGAACGACGCGCCACCCAGCGGAACCGGCTCGCTGTGGGTGATCGTCGGCACATCGATGATGCCTGTCACTGCCAACATGGCGTCCGCGCGCTGCGCCGTTTGCACCGCGAAATCGACCACCGCAGGCGTGTCCGTCGACCCGTTCAAGCCAACTAAAATGCTGCGAATCATGGTATGCCTCCCAGTCTGGAGAAGAGGATCGGGCGACCCAAGTAAGAGAATTATATGGCACACGACGTGCCGACCGTTTGTAATTCGCATTTATTGGCGTAAGTCCGTCGGCCTCCCAGCGTTGCGCGCCGCCATTGTCGTCTTCAACCATGACAACTGGGCGGAATGGCGCACTCAAAGTGTGCGGATGGCCTCCAATCCGTGCGGAGCGTGCAAATTAGGGCATGCCGTGAAAAGGACGCATCACGAAATCGTCACGCCCACCCCCGCTGGCATTCGCATTAACGCGCAATTCCTTCTCCGTGGCCTGATCGATCCAATAGAAGTGACGCAGCATCGGCCGCGCGAAGCGTTGGTCATCGCTAAAGACATCGCGCGCGTAGCCACTGGCCACATCGAGCATACCCGTCAGGCCACCACTTGCTTCCACGACGAGTTGTCCATCGGATTCCACCCACCAGCGCCCAACCAGCGTGATGCCCGGAGTGTCAGGCGTGGCGGAAGTCAGGTAATAGTGCTCTTCGCGGGCTCGGCCATTGCCCTCGAAGTGGTAAACGATCAACGTCGCATCATCGCCTGGGACCTGATGGGACTAACTACCGACACACAATTTCTCCATTGCGCTGAGTTGGGCAGAACGTCGTTCGATGACAGCGCATAGCCCCGCGACCATCACCACGGTCAGCACGCCGCCCAGCAACCACCAGCGAACATGACGTTTGCATTGGCTCATCGCCTCGATACCTTAGCTGCGGATGGGTTGCGCTGGTCGGGAAAAATTAACGCCGAAAGCAAAGCCAAACCAGCCACCAATGTCACCAACATACCACCGACAATACACGTCATCACGAACCCGCCCAGTTCGCTGGTAATCAACGGAAAAGGCGTGTGGTCAGGTGCATCGCCAATCAAGCCAGCCTGTTGCGTTAGCTTCAGAGCAAGCATGCCCGCAATCATCTGAATGATCGGCAGCAGTTGCGTGGCCGCGAGGATCGATGCGCCAAACATCATCCGCACCGCCGCTTGACGAGCTCGCAGGCAAACCACGCCACCACCGATCCAAAACAGCATTACCGCGGCCAACATTCCGATCGCGCCATGCTGTTGGATCATCGGCGCGCCGAACAACACGGGAATAATCAAATTCAAGCTAAATAGGACCGTCCAGATGACCATCAGACCATAAGGTGTTCGCTCGGCATCCAGCGCTCGCCCAGCGGTCACGTCCTCGTGAATCGGCCCCGGTGGTTGATAGGGATTATCGTTTTCTTTATATGGAGTAGGCATCCCCGCCTCCCGAGTCTTAGCTCCACGATTCACTTTTCAATAGCAACTGAACTGAGTTTGCGAATCAGCGTTGTGGATCGAGAGTCGCTAGAACTCCGCATTGCCGGGCGTGCGAGGGAAGGGAATGACATCGCGGATGTTCGTCATGCCCGTAATAAATTGCACGACCCGCTCCAGTCCCAAACCAAAGCCAGCATGCGGCACTGTGCCGAACTTGCGCAGTTCCAAGTACCACCAATACGGCGCGGGATCGAGGTTTTGTTCGGCCATCCGTTGTTCGAGCACGTCGAGGCGCTCTTCGCGCTGGCTGCCGCCGATGATCTCGCCCACCTTCGGCACGAGTACATCCATCGCCCTCACGGTGCGACCATCGTC
>JBGSHH010000299.1:0-3540 GCA_041752355.1 Pirellulaceae bacterium
GTTTTCAAATCCATCAGGTCGCCATCGACCATCAGCCGAAAGAAGTCGTCCAGCCCGTAGCCCATCTCGTCGTACATAATCTGGGCTTGGGCAATCAACCAATCGTGATCCCCTTGCGGCGTTGGGTTGCCAGCCGGATCGTGCAGGCTATCGTCCCAGAACATGAGCGGCGAAACGCCGAGTCGCTGCGCTTGTTGCTGACGAAGTTCCACCGCCAGCGGCACGACAAACTCGCGCACCGCCGCGCGAAATCGCTCGACATCGTGCTGGTTGTAGTCGACGCGACTCATGCGCTGATAACCCAACCCGATGTAGTCGTTGAAGCCCAGCTTCTGCGCCATCTCGGTGCGCAGTTTGACTTGGTCATCGTAGATGCGATCGAGCGCCGTGCGATTCTCGGCGAACCAACCCCAGCGCAGCTGCTCCGCCTTATGCCGCACCTCGCGATCAGGATGCTCGCGAAACTTCACAATGCTGGAGAGGTTATAGGTCTCGCCTTGGAAGGCGATACGGGCGGAAGCGGTGAGTTCGATGTACTCCGCTTCTAGCTTCGCCTCGCGGACCATGTCGGCTTCGATCACCGGATCGTAAGTGGTGATGCTCGCTTTCCACAAGGCGAAGGCTTGAGCGCCAAAGTGCGATTCCAATTCCGCGCGACGCGGGCTATCGAGCAAACGACGCTTCATGTTCACCGCCAGCTCTGTCAACTTGGGACGAAGTTCGTCGGCATAGTCGCGGGCGGCACGATATTCCTCGTTCTTGGTGTCTTGATTGAAATGCAAATGCACCAGCGCTTCGTAGGTTTCCAACTGGCGGCGCAGCGCGTCCCAACGCTCGATCGCCAGGATATCGGACGCGGCCGACGCGGACGCATCCAGCGCCGCGTTGATCGCGGCATATTCCGCGGCGACTTCGCCAATATGGGGCTGGGGAGCGGTAATCGAGTGAAAATCGACGACAGGCATGGGGCACCAGTGCGAAGCGAGGGGGGAAGAAAATCAGGACCGGCATTTTGACGGAGAATCACCCCCTTGGCCAGATGTGGCACGATCGCGACTGGGAACTCGCCGGCTCGCGGGCGTCTATCCATAGCATCGTCGGGTGCCACGTCATAGAATCGAAGGCAGCACGATCTCGCATTTCCTCTCCAAGCTGGGAGATTCCCACATGACCTTTGCCTTGATTGTCGCCCTCGCACTGGTCGCGCCGGGCGCAGATGCCAACGAAGAACTGACCGCGAAAGTCACCAAGCTCGTGCGGCAGCTCGATGACGAACAACTTGCGCGTCGCGAAGCGGCGGAGAAGGAACTCGTGGCGCTCGGGCCCGCGGCGCTCGATTTACTGCCGATGAATTCGCCGCGCACCTCGGCGGAAACCAAAGAGCGCTTGGGACGCGTGCGGCGGCAACTGGAAGTCGCCGTGGCGGAATCGACCGCCAAGCCATCGCTGGTCACGCTTGCCGGCGAACAAAAACTTTCCGACGTGATCGCCGCCATCAATAAGCAAACCGGCAATAACGTCTTCGATTATCGCGGCGAATTCAATCAGGAAGGTCTCGATCCCGTCATTAAGATCGAATTCAAGGAGACGCCGTTTTGGGAAGCGATCGACAAGACGTTTGACGAAGCGGGTATGACGGTTTATCCCTATAGCGGTCGCGCCAAATCGCTGGCGATGGTGGCGCGCGCGGCGGAGAAGGAATTGCCTCGCTTTGGTCGCGCGGCTTATGCGGGACGCTTCCGCATCGAGCCGACCAATATCACCGCTAGTCGCGATCTGCGCAATCCGGCCAATCATCGCCTGCGACTGACGCTGGAAGCAACGTGGGAACCGACACTGCAACCGATAGTGCTGATTCAACCGCTCGATCAACTCGTGGCCTTGAGCGATAAGGGAGAGCCGCTCGTGATCGATGGCACCGAAGGCGCGATCGAGATTGCCGGTGAAGGAACCAATGCCGTCGCCGAATTCGACATCAACTTACAACTCCCCCCGCGCGATGTCAAACAAATCGCCAGTCTCCAAGGCAAGATGACCGCGATCATCCCCGGCAAGGTGGAAACGTTTGAGTTCACCGATATCTCCAAGACGAAGAACGTCGTGCAACGCCGCGCTGGCGTGGCGGTGGTGCTGGAAGAAGTCCGCAAGAACGACGAAGTCTACGACGTGCGGATGCGCGTGGAATTCGATAAAGCCGCCAACGCGCTCGAATCGCATCGCCCTTGGGTGTTCGACAACGAAGCGATATTGCTCAATGCCGCTGGCGAGGAAATGAGCTACGACGGGTTGGAAGAAACTCGCCGCGAATCCAACGTGGCGGGCATCGCTTATAAGTTTGTCTTGGAAGAGGAGCCAGTGGGCTACAAGTTCATCTATAAAACGCCGGCGGCAATTATGAAGGTGCCGGTCGAGTATGAGCTTAAGGCCATCGATTTGCCGTAACGCAGGTCAGGGGCAGCGCGAAAGTTTGTAACTATGAGGATAGTGCGATCGCTCTTCGTTGGCATGTTGTTATGCGGACTGAGTTCCGCAACGGCAGTGGCCGCGGATATTCCCAGCGGGTCCACGAAAGTCGGCTTGCAAGTTGTGACGCCGCTGGATATCGACCGCGAACTGGCGCGCACCATTCCCAAGTTGCCGGAAGATCCGCTAGTGGTCGCGAAACTTCAGGCGGCAGCGCGGAAGGAGTGCGTGCGTCGCGAACTTGCCCTGCAATGGCTGGAAGCACAAAAACTGGCGGTCGGTGAAGCGACCATCGACACGCAGTTGCAACGCCGTAAGAAGGAACTCGCTGCACAAGAAACGACCTGGGCGACCTATCTCCAGCAAGTACAGCATACGGAAGCTTCCCTCCGCCGCGAAACCAAATGGCGATTGAGTTGGAAATCTTATCTCAGTGGGCAGCTTACCGATACAAATCTCGAGCGCTATTTCGATAAGCATCGCGCTGAGTTTGATGGCACCCAGGTTCGCGTCGCGCATCTGCTGCTCAAGGCTCCAGCGGAACCGTCCAGTCAAAACCAGTGGGACAAGATTCACGCCCAAGCCCTGGAGATTCGAGAGGAGATCGCCGCTGGCAAGCTGACATTCGCCGACGCAGTCAAAAAATATTCGCAAGCGCCCACCGCCGAGCAAGGGGGCGAGATTGGCTTCATCGAACGCCATAAACCGATGCCAGAATCGTTCGCCAAAGCCGCTTTCGCCCTTCAGTCTCAGGAAATCAGTCGCCCAGTGGAAACCGCCTTCGGCGTGTATCTGATTCAATGTCTGGAGATTAAGCCGGGCGAACTGCCTTGGACGGCGGCGCGCGAGGAATTGAATTCGACGGTGACGCGTTATCTGTTCGATTGGATCTGCGAAAAACAGGCGGACAAAGTGCGAGTAGAATATCTCGACACAAAATCCTATGATCCAGGATCGATCAAGTTGCCGCGCTTGGAAGAGGAACGACGCGGCCTTTTTGAAAAAAATCGCTGAACGCCTCGCCAAGGGATCTCCCGCTTCGCATGGATGCAACTCGCGTACAAGAAACGAAACTGC
>JBGSHH010000300.1:0-10380 GCA_041752355.1 Pirellulaceae bacterium
TGCCAAAACGCCATCAAGAAGGCGAAAGAATACGACGCCCGCGTGGTGGTGCTCGATACCGCAGGACGCTTGGCCATCGATCAGCAGTTGATGGACGAGCTCAAGAAGATTGATGCGCGCGTCCAACCCGATCAAGTTTACCTTGTCGTCGATGGCATGACTGGCCAAGATGCCGTGAAGAGTGCGGGCGCGTTCAACTCCGCGCTGGAGCTCAACGGCGTCATCATGACGAAGCTCGATGGCGATGCTCGCGGTGGCGCGCTGTTGTCGGTCAAGAACGTCACTGGCGTACCGATCAAGTTCATCGGCACTGGCGAACATCTCGACGCCTTGGAGCCGTTTCGCCCCGAAGGGATGGCGGGACGCATCTTGGGACTGGGCGATACGCTGGCCTTGGTCGACGAAGTCCGCAAAATCGTCGATGAAGACGAACGCGAAAAGTGGGAACAAAAGGCCAAAGAAGGCGAGTTCACGCTCGATGACTTCAAGTCCCAGATGGAGAAGATCGCCAAGCCTGGCCTGATGCAGAAAATGCTCGGCCTGTTGCCTGGAGCGGGTCAACTCCAAGAGATGATGGCGGGGACCGATAGCGCCAAGGAAGCCCGGCGCTTCATCGGCATAGTCAATTCCATGACGCCGCAGGAACGCCGCAATCCTAAAGTGATCGACCCCAGTCGCCGCGCTCGCATCGCACAAGGCGCAGGCGTGCAATCGCAAGAAGTCAACGCCTTGGTGAAGCAATACGACATGATGAAGTCGATGGTCACCGGCATGGCGGGCGCCAACATGCGCGATCGCATGGCGATGTTCAATCAACTCAAAGAAGGCGCCATGAATCCTGGCGCCTCGCTGATGCGCCCCAAAGGCAGCACGGGCAAACGGCTGACGACAGAAGAAAAGAACAAGCTGCGCAAGTTGCGCGAAAAGGAAATGAAGAAACGCAAAAAAGGTAAGTAACAACAACCCGCAGTGTCAGCGAGGCTGTCTTCAGAAAGACAGATTGGAGCAGCCTCGCTCACGCTTCGGGCTGTTGTCAGAAACAATACACACTTCGCTTTAGTTTTGGTCTTTGTAAGGAGTAAGTTCTCGTGGCAGTACGTCTTCGCTTGAAACGGTTGGGCCGAAAAAATCGCCCTTTCTATCGCCTGGCTGCGATGGACTCGCGCACCAATCGCGATGGCAAAGTGATCGAGGAACTCGGTCATTACGATCCTTTGGTGTCCGATGTCGATGCACGAGCCATTCTCAATGGCGAACGCATTGATTACTGGTTGTCGGTAGGCGCCTTGCCGACCGATGGTGCCGCCTCGCTGATTAAGAAATATGGCAGCAAGGGGACGCATGTCGAACAACAAAAAGCGGCCTTGGAAAAGCTGAAGACCCACAAGCCGGTCGCCCCGGCACCGTGGACTCCGCCACCCAAGCCAGCCGCTCCGGTAGCACCACCTGAGGAAGCGCCGTCGACCGAAGAACCGGCCGCCGCCGCTGCCGAGTAACCTGCTATGCGGTTTGACGTTTTGACCCTGTTCCCGGAAATGTTCTCCGGCTACCTGGGACAAAGCTTGCTGCATAAGGCAATCGAGCGGGGACTCGTGGATATCAAGCTCCACGATTTTCGCGACTGGTCGCAAGGCAAGCACCACAAGGTCGATGATCGCCCCTTCGGCGGTGGACCCGGCATGGTGCTGATGGTGGAACCGGTGGTGAGTTGTGTGGAAGCAGTGCGACAGCAAGATTCCCAGCCTGGGCATCTGGTGCTGTTTACGCCTTCCGGCAGAACATTGACGCAGCGCGTCGTCGAGGAATTGGCGACGCACCCGAGATTGGTGCTGATGTGCGGCCGCTACGAAGGCTTCGATCAGCGCGTGATGGATATATTGCAGCCAGAGGAACTGTCGATCGGCGATTACGTCCTGAGCGGTGGCGAAGTGGCCGCGATGGTGGTGATCGATTCGGTCGTGCGACTGATCCCCGGCTTTTTAGGAGATGAAGAAAGCAGCATTCAGGATTCATTCTCGCAAGGGAACCGTTGGCTCGAAGGGGCGCAGTACACTCGCCCTCGTGAGTTCCGCGGACATGAAGTTCCCGAAGTGTTGCTCAGCGGAGACCACGCGGCGATTGCCAGGTGGCGCGCCGAACAGAGCTTTTTGAAAACGAAAGACCGCCGCGAAGACTTACTGAACGGTCCGCGACAGTAAAAGACAAAACAAATTCGCTAACTGGTACGAATCCAGCGGCGAAAAAGACATCACGAAAGGAAAAGTTCCATGATTAATCCACTCATCGCGCTGGTCGAAAAGAGCAGCCTCAAGGCCGATGTTCCGCAGTTCAACATCGGCGATTCCATCGATGTGCATACGCGCATCCTGGAAGGCAACAAGGAACGCATCCAAATCTTCAGCGGCACCGTCATCGCCAAGAGTGGCAGCGGCACCCGCGAGATGTTCACCGTCCGCCGCATCGTGTCTGGCGAAGGTGTGGAGCGCAAGTTCCCCATCCATTCGCCCAAAATCGCCAAGGTCGAAGTGAAGCGTTCCGGTGTGACCCGTCGCGCCAAGCTGTACTTCCTCCGCGATCGCGTCGGCAAGGCCGTGCGCTTGAAGGAAAAACGCGAAAACTAAACTGCTGCTGGGCCGGTCGTGAAACGCATCCGTGTAACGACGCAGGCGGTCCGTGCCGCGCGGCGAATCCTTCGCCGCGCGTGGTGGCTCTATTTGCGTCCACGCACGCTCGGCGAGCGCGGGGAACTCGCGGCCATCAAGTTTCTCAAACGCGAAGGCTATCGCATCGTTAAACATGGCGATCGCGGCCCTTTCGGCGAGATTGACATTGTCGCGGTTCACCAGCGGACAATCGTGTTTGTCGAAGTGAAAACGCGCCGTACCCATGACGCCGGACATCCCGCCGACGCCGTCGATGCCCGCAAGCAGCGACGCTTGACGCGATTGGCCCTCGCCTATCTCAAGCGCCACAACCTGCTCGAATGCCGCGCCCGCTTCGACATCATCGCCATCACCTGGCCCGATCTCCAGCGTGCGCCGGTGATTCAGCACTTTGCCAACGCCTTCGAGGCGAGCGATCTCAATAGCATGTTTTGAAGGCTGGCCTGAGTCCCAGCGTCGCGGCGGGAACTCAAAACCAAATCAGTTCGTCTAAGCCCCGGCGACTGGCGAGCAACCGAGGTGCTCGCGCGCCACGTCACTAACTCAAGGAGTCCGATTATGTGCTGCTTTTCTGGACCGGTGCGGGAAGTTTCCGGCACGAAGATTTTTGCGCGGCGGATCGAGAAGAATCGCCAGTATCTCGTGTACAGCATGCATTTCGAGTCGCTCGAGGATCTGGCGATGATCCTGCCGATTCCCACGCCGGAGAAATCGCCTGAGGACGCGGTGGAGTTCATCAACCTCGAAGAATATCCCAAGTTCTTCGACGACATGCACAAAGGCTTTCCCGTGCCACCTCCCCCGGCAAATGTCGCCCGTGGACGCGTCGACCCGGTTCTGGCCAAGCCAGCGCCACAACTGAAAGTCGTCGAAGTTGGCAACTTTGAAGCGTCGTTCGTACCGACCATCAAAGACTTCGCGCGGCTGGACGAGCGTTTTCGTTTGCCGGCAGGGACTTGGGAGGCGCTGCCACAGTATAAGAAGTATGGCTTCGCGGTTTTCAAACTGAAAAAGGGCAGCTTCAACGTTCATCCCATGGCGTTCATGTTTCCCACAGCGCTCAAGACGGAACTCTTCTTTCCCACCGTACACATTCACGACGGCCAGGTACACGAGCGCGCCTACTTCGACCACGATTTGTACTGTCAGCTCTCTGAAGAAGCGGCCATGCATGTCCGGGGTTGGACCGAGTCGCCGCAGCCGGCAGGCATGTTCCTGGACAAGAAGAAAGCGGGCAAATTGATCGACGCAGAAGCCCACGCCTACAAACGCACCATCCGCGGCCAATTAAAGAATCAAGACACGTTGGTGTAGGGTGGGTCTTTGCTCCACCTTACGAAACGCGAAATAGCTTACACGCGTTACCTGTCGTAATCGCGGCGAATTGTTCCAGTGTTTCGCCGCGGACATCGGCCAGGCATTGTGCGGTATGGATCACGAGCGCCGGTTCGTTGGGACGCCGGCCACGATGTGGATGGGGAGAAAGATAGGGCGAATCGGTTTCAATCAGCAATCGCTCCGACGGCACGATCCCTGCAACGACGCGCAGGTCGTCCGACTTTTTGAAAGTCACCATGCCCGCGAAACTGATGTGCAGCCCCAGCGCGACCGCTTCTTCGGCCATCGCCACGTCGCCGGTGAAAGAATGCAGGATGCCTGCGAGCGGGCCACGCTGGCGCGCTTCGCGGAGCATGACCATCACGTCGTCAGCGCAATCACGGACGTGCGTGATGAAGGGCTTGCCGATCGCTTGCGACAGTCGCAAATGCCGATCGAAGGAGTCTTGCTGCAGATCGAACGGGGCGAAGTCCCAGTGCTTATCTAAACCGGTCTCACCCAAGGCGACGACGCGCGGATCGCTTGCTAGTTCGACGATTCGGCCCCAGTCGCCCTCGACTGCTTCGTGTGTATGGTTGGGATGGATGCCAGCGGAGGCGTAGACGTTGGGAAAGGACTCAGCGAGCGCGACACAGGCGTGCGAGTTGGCGGCAGTCGTGCCAACGGCCAGCATCCGCGTGACGCCAACGGCATGAGCGCGGGCCACAACATCGGCGGTGTCGCGCAGTTGGTCGTCGGCCAGGTGCGCGTGCGTGTCGAAAAGTTCGATCATGCCAGGCATTTAGTGCGCTGCGACGGGGGCTGGATCGCGCTGCAATTCTTCCAGTGCTTCCAAATGTCCCTTCGCCATGCCCACGGTTTCTTCCACCAGTGCTTTGGCCATGGGAGCGAGCGACAACTCGGCGGCGCATCTCTCAAGATAGAGGATGGTCTTCTTCTGGCGATCGATCATCAGCGGCAATAGCCAATCGAACGACACATCGTGGTAGCCTGTGAAAGCCATCGGATATTCGCCGAGATCCCAAATGCCGCCGTTTTCCTCGATGAATGCCCCAATGCGATCGACCGTTTGGCGCTGGTCGCGAACAATCAAATCGAGCGCCTCTTGGCAGCGCTCCTCGTTGGGGCGCAACCACGGCGCGGCATCGTGCAGATACTGCGGCAGCGAGCGGTTGTGCACCAAGAGCACGCGGTTGAGAAAGTCGATCGTCTTCGAAGCAGCCATAAGCGAATCGCTAAGCGAGAATTACGTGAGCAAGTGACGGGCGGCCGCCAGGCAGAATTCGTTTAAGCTGTTCCAACTTAACATCAAACCGGCGGTGGGAAGTGTGATCGCGAGCAAGTACATGCCGGGGAGCGACACCAGCGGGAAGACAAACGGCAAGCGTTGCTCCGGCTCGGGATCGATGGTCATCACCTTCACGACGCGAAGATAATAGAACAAGCTGATCGCGGTGTTCAAACCACCGACCAACAGCAACACCAGCAGATAGAGTTGGCCTGTCGATTGATAGCCTTCGACCAGCGAAGCGAAGATGGCGAACTTACCGACAAAGCCCGCTAGCGGCGGCAAGCCGACGAGGCTGAACAACATCAACGAGAAGCAAATCACCACGCCAGGGCAACGTTTGATAAGGCCAGCAAAATCGGCAATTTGTTCGCTGCGCATCGCGTTGCGCAGGAACGCCACCACGGCGAACGCGCCGAGATTCATAAAGACATACACGGCGATATACAGCGCCAGCGCGGCAGCGGCGGTACGCGCACCGTCGGGATTGCTCACCGCCATCGCCATGATCGCGGGCACCGGCATCATCATGTAGCCGGCGTGCGCGATCGTGGAATAGGCCAACAGGCGTTTGATATTGGTTTGACCGTAAGCGGTCAAGTTGCCAAACGTACAAGTGATCACGGCGAACAACGCCACCAGCTTAGCGATGAAATCGCGCGTGCCAGCCAGCGGATCGGTCTTGGCGCCATCGCTAGGGGAGGACTCCGTTTCCGGTGCGGAGGCCGATTCAGCAGCGGCCTCTTCCAAATAGGCGACGTTGTAAGTGGTAACGGCCGCCGGCGTTGCGGCCTGTGTCACCATGGGTCCCGCCGCGCTGGGCGAACCAAATCCAATGCCAATGCAAACACGCACCAGTAACGCGAGTGCAGCGGCTTTCGACGCGACACTCAGGAACGCGTTCACTTCAGCACTGGCACCTTCGAAAACATCGGGAGCCCAAAAATGAAACGGCACGGCGGAGAGCTTAAACGCCAGGCCGACGCTCAAGAGCAGTCCACCAAACGCCAGCACCATCACTTCGCTATGGCCAAAGCCCGGCAAACGCTCGGCGAGTTGCACGGCAATGGTAGGGAGATGAACCGAGTTCGTCAGGCCCGCCAAGAGGCTAATGCCGTACAGCATCACGCCTGCGGCACCGGCACCATACACCGAATATTTCAGAGCTGCTTCGCTGCTGACCTTGCGACCCTTGAGCAAACCGGCCAACGCATACGACGGCACGCTCGCCATTTCCACTGCCAGAAATACCATCATCAAATGGTTTGCCGAGGCCATCAAACACATGCCGAGGGTCGAGCCCATGAACAGCACATAGATATCGGCACCATCCTCGCGATCGGGAATGCCGGAAAGCTTGGTGAAGACGACAAACATCAGTAAGAATAATGTCAGCACCGCGCGGAGGTACACGGTGAAACCGTCGTACACCAACATGCCGGTGAAGAGTTCCATGCGGCCATCGTTGACATGCTGCCAGGGAGCGCCGAGATAGAGAGCGGCGATCGAACCAACCAGCGCGAAGAAGAACGGATCGAGCTTGCGACCAAAATCGAATACGCGGACCGCCAGCATCAGCAGGATGGTGATGCAAAGCACCAGCTCCGGCCCAAAGCGCAGCACACTTTGCCACGTATCGGCCTGCAAATGTTGTACGACTTCGTTAAGGTTCACGGATTTATCTTTCGTCGCTTTAGCGGAGTATCAAATTCGTAGCGGAGCGCGCCGTTATTGGTCGAGCGTCGCGGCGGCAACTTGCTCTTCTTCGTTGGCAATGGCTGGCGGGTTGCGAACTTCCTTCACCGTCTTGGTCCACTCGGCCAATTCATTCACCTGCCGCGTGATCGTCGGCGTGGTGTATTGGAAAACGAATTGCTGCGGGAAGATACCGAACAAAATGCAAAGCACGAGCAGCGTCACGCCGATCGCCTTTTCACGCAGAGTCGCTTCGTACAAGTGATCGGCGTGCGGACCTTTGTATTCGGCACCCAGGTAGACGCGTTGAATCGCCCAGAGGATGTATGCCGCCGTGATCACCACCACACCAGCGGAAACGATCGCCATGGCCATGCTGTATTTCCACACGCTCAGCACGACGAACACTTCCCCGATGAATCCGCACATGCCTGGCAGACCCAAACCGGCAAAGAAGATGCCAACCGCCATTGAGGAGTAAAACGGCATCTTGCCAAACAAGCCGCCGAATTCTTCCAGGTTGCGATGATGCACCCGGTCGTAAATGATGCCGACCATAAAGAACATGCCAGGCGAGCTAATGCCGTGACCGATCATTTGAAACATCGCGCCACTGACGCCGAGGTTCCAATAGTAGGGATCGTAGCCGGTTCCCATGTTCGCCGACCAAACGCCCAGACCGAGCACCACATAGCCCATGTGGCTGACCGAGCTGTAAGCGACCATCCGCTTGAAATCTTTTTGCGCCAAGGCGGCAAAACCACCATAGACCATGCTCACCACGCCCAGCAAACAGACGAAGTAGGCCAGGTCGTAGCCACCATCGGGGCAGATCGGATAGCAGATTCGCAGAATGCCGTAGCCACCCATCTTCAACAGCACACCTGCCAGGATCATCGAGATCGGCGTGGGAGCTTCGACGTGAGCGTCAGGCAACCAGGTATGCAACGGCACCGACGGCACCTTGATGATGAAACCAACAAACAACAGCAGGAACGCCCACCACTGCAGCGACTTGCCGAAGTAGGTGATGTCGAACTGCTCGGTATGTTGACCAATGGCCGCCAGCGCGAGCAAGTTAAACGTATGCAACGGGACGTCAGCGGCATACGCAGGAATCGTTAAGCTATCGACCGGTTCGACGGCGTCCGTCTTGTCGACGCCATGCGGCAACGAAGCGACGACCACCTCTTTCAAACCTTCACTACCATTGATCGCGGCCACCACATCGGCGGCGGTGCTCTTCTCCGGCGCGAGCGACACGGTGAGGGTGTGTTTCTCAGCATCGTAGGCAGCGGTTGTCGCCGTGGCGGAAGACTCCGTGGCGAAATCGATTGCTAGCTCTTCACCTGCGGCGGCACCTGTTCGCAAAAAGGCAATCGCGGCGTGGGGACGCTTCTCGTCGGGCGTCGTAGTTGCGTAACCAATGCGACCGCTGATATCGGGTCCCAGATGCACATCGGCCAGCGAGAACTTCTGCTTACCTTGCTCGCCGCTGAACGCGACATCCGATAGCCCGCGAATATCGCTGGCGAAATACAGCATCAAAATGGCGATCAGCATCAACACCGAACCGACCAGCGTGTACAGAAAGAACTTGATGGCGGCGTACTCGCGACGCGGACCACCCCACACACCGATGAGAAAGTACATCGGCAACAGCATCACTTCCCAGAACACGTAGAACAGGAAGAAGTCCAGCGACATGAAGACGCCGATCATGCCTGTTTCCAGGAGCAGGAACAGGATGCAGTAGCCTTTGACTTGCTTGGTGATCGACCAACCGGCCCAAGCGGCCATCACGCAGACGAACGTCGAGAGCACGATCAGCGGCAGATTGATGCCGTCGATGCCCATGAAGTAATAGATATTGAACGACGGAATCCACGGCACATTGAAGACGCTTTGCATCGTCGCGACCGAGGTATCGAATTTCGTTGGCGACTGCATGCCAAACGGGTCGATCAGCGCCATCATCGACAGCGCGAACACCACCACTGTCACCGCCAGGGTGAAGTTGCGGAGCACGGCCGGCTTGTCGCTGGGCAAAAACGCCAGCACAATCGCGCTCAAGGCGGGCAGGAAGACGATCAGGCTGAGAATAATCAGGTACGTATCGGCCATGTCAGGCGTGTCCAAACAACAGGAGTCGTTAGCGTGTGCGGGAGATATTTACTTGGGGACGTCGATCGTGCTCGCGTCCGCGACAATCAGGGGATTCCAAAAGAAGCTGATAATCACGAACAGAGCCACTGCGCCCACCACAATAAACATCACGTATTGACGGATACTGCCAGTCTGTGCCTTGCGGAACGACAGGCCGATGCCGTAAGTCCAACTAGCAAGCAAGTTCACCGAACCATCGACAATGCCCCGATCGCACAAGGCGTCGAAACGCGTCGAAAAGCCTTTGGCACACCAGGCGGTGCCATCGATGAACCGATCGAAAATGTTCTTATCGATGCCGGAACAGATACGGGCGAAAACAAACGCTGGCTTTACAAACAGGAAGTTGTAAAGCTCGTCGAAGTACCATTTATGGCGCAGGAACGTGTAGATCGGTGCGAACTGCTTGCGAATATCCTCGGCGCTCAAGTAACCCAAGGCATAAATCGCGCCCGCCAACGCCACGCCACTCGCGGCGGTGCAGAAAGCGATGAACGTGACGAGGATGGCGTAGTCGTGACTCTTATATTCGGCAGGCCACGTCAGATCCGCGAGCGGACCATACGCATCGGCGCTCATGGTGCCGGCGGGACGTGCTTGCTCCAACAAGTCGCGGAGATTGAGCGTCGAGAGCGGTCCCAACACAGGCGGAACCGTGAAACCCATCACGATCAGCAATAACAAAAACGCGATCAGCGGCCGCCAGCGAATCGTCGGCGCGGCATGCGCGTGGCTATCGTGGTGACCATGATCATCATGCCCGTGCGTGTCGTGGGCGTGCGCGTCATGGGCATCATGCCCATGGCTATCATGACCGTGACCGTCATGACCATGGCCCGCACCATGCGCTGCGGCGCTAGGGCCGCTATAGAACATGAAGAACAGGGCGGCGATGGCGGCTAACGCGGCGGGATAAAAGATCAGTTGGGCGTACCAGGCTTCGTTAGGGGCCGGGATGCTCCAGGCGACACTGACCGCAAACACCGACAAGATCACCAACGGCACATACATGACCGCTGGCGATTCGTGGGCGTGGTCGTAACGCTCTTGATTGCGGGGCTTGCCGACAAATGTCATGAACCACATACGGAACATGTAGAACGCCGTAATCGCTGCACCGCCTGCCGAAGCATAGAAAAACAGCCAGGCATACGGCGACGTATTGGCCATGCCGAACGAATAGGCTTGTTCGAGGATGGCATCTTTCGAGTAGTAACCGCTGAAACCAAT
>JBGSHH010000301.1:0-14001 GCA_041752355.1 Pirellulaceae bacterium
CTCGCGTGTTGAAATTGGGTGGGTCTGCGATCCGCTCCGCGTCGCGAACGCTCGTCGATCCGCACGGTTGCTAGTCTATTTGCGTAGCGTAGACGCTGCCAGTCTGTTACCGCCGTACGGAAGAATTGTCCAGATTTCGTCGAAATAGTACGCGAATTTGAATCTTCATGCCGTTGGTGCCAATACCCGTTGAGACTCCGCCCTGCGGCAGTCACAATGAAATGGCGGGTTCGCCGACGATCTCGCATGCTTTTTCAATCAGCCAGCTTAGCCGGAAGTTCTTATATGCCGATTACGGTGTCGTGTCAGTGCGGAGCCAAATTCGCCGCCAAGGATGAACTGGCAGGCAAGGCGGTGAAGTGTCCCAAGTGCAGCCAACCCATCAAGATCCCGGGCGGCACCGCGCCCGCCGCGACACCTCAGAAGACCGCGCCCAAAACTCCCGCCACCAGCACGCCTGGGACGCAACAAAAAGCCGCAACAACACCGGCTCGTCCCGCTACCAAGACACCCGCGACAACACCCACACCAGCGCCGTCCGCGATCGGCAGCATTCTGGATGAAATTGGACTTCAAGGTTCCAAAACGGGACAGCAGTGTCCCAAGTGTAGAGCTGACATGGCACAAGGTGCCATCATCTGCGTCGCCTGTGGTTTTAATACAGCCAGTGGCAAACAACTGGTTACCAAAGCTGACGCCGACGCTAAGCGCCGACGCGAAGAGATCGAACGCCGACAACGTGAGAAAGCAGAGGCGGCGTTTCAGGCTGGCGGCGGGTATAGTGGTTCTGGCGGGTCTTCTAGCAAGTATAGCGAAGTCGATTCCACGTTGCCGATCATGCGCGAAGGACCATCGGCCGGGGCCGCCATGCGTACTACGTGGAAATTGCTGTTCGAGCCTGCAACTGCTTATGGTGATTTGCCGACGCGCGGCGGCGTTGGACATGCCGTGACTTATGCCCTGACGTGCGCCGCGACGGTCATCGGCTTCTACCTGATCATTGTGTTCGTGTTGCAACTCGCCAGTTTTGCATTTGCGTTGACCGATCCGCGCACGCAAGAAGTGCTGTCGAAGAATCCGGAGCGATTAGCTTACGCCTTGGGCATGGTGGTGGGGGCCGATCTCGCGATCTTTGTCATTGGCATGTGTTTCGTTGCGCTGGTGCTCTTTGTTCAAGGACCCCTCTTCTCGCTCGGCGCGCATCTCGTCCTAAAGTATGCAGGCGGTTCGACGCTGGGCTTTGGATCGACGTTTCAATGCGTCCTCTATGGATTTGGCATCACTTACATGCTAGGCGGAATTCCGATCGTCAACTTCATCGCTTCGATTGTCGGCATTGTCTATATGGGTATTGGCTTCGCGCACCATCATCGCGTCAACGGTGGTATCGCTACTTTGGCCGTGATCGTGGGCATGATTATTGTGATCGCCGTGTTCGTGGTTCTGTATTTGCTAGGTGCCCTCGCCATCCTCGGAATGCTGATGGCATTGCAACCGAAGAGGGGATTTTAGCCTGCGAATCAAGCGTCCAATCCCATCCCCAGCGACTGTGTCACATACTCCGGCGATTCGCAACCAACCGAGAGCCGTATCGTGCCGCCATCGATCCCCAGCGCGGCGCGACCCTCAGGCGACAGGCTGCGATGGCTGGTCGATTCGGGATGGCTGAGCGTGGTGGCGACTTCGCCTAGCGAGGGGCAAAACGGAATCCGCGCGCGCACTTGGGCAATAAATTGATCCGCCGCTGCTCGCCCGCCGCGCAAACGGAAGCTGAGCATCGAACCAAACCGCTCGCCGAACTGCGCTTTCGCCAGCGCATGTTGCGGATGCGTCGTGAGCCCCGGATAGTACACTTCCGCCACCGCCGCGTGCGAGCCGAGGAACTTCGCCGCCGCCAGCGCGTTTTCCGACGCTTGCCGCGCTCGCAAAGCCAAGGTCGCAATCCCGCGTTGCGCCAGCCAGCAATCGAACGGCGCAGCTGCCAATCCCCAGGCCGATAGCACCAGCGACATGCGTTGCCAATCGGCCGTTTTGCCGCAGAGCAAGCCCAAGATCACATCGCTATGGCCGTTCATGATTTTGGTGAGGCTTTCCCAAACGTAGTCCGCTCCCAATTCCAAGGGTCGGCACAAAATCGGCGATGCGAATGTGTTATCGACGAGCAGTTTGGCGTTGGCTTGTTGCGCGATTTGCGCGAGCGCGGCGATATCAGCGACTTGAAGCAGCGGATTGGCGATCGTCTCCACCACGACGAGTCGCGTGTTCTTCAACATCGCTTGCCGCACGGCGTCGTGGTCACACGTATCGACGATGGTGCTGGTGATGCCCAGTCGGGCCGCTTCCGTGGTGAGCAATTGCGTGGTGCGACCGTAAAGAAACTTACTCAGCACGACATGGTCGCCGGAAGTGAGTTGCGCAAGCATCACCAGCGACAGCGCTCCCATGCCGGTGGCGGTGATGGCTGCTTCCTCGGCGCCGTGCAATTCGCGGCATTTCGCCGCCAGCAGCGCCGCGTTAGGATGTCCATCGCGTTGATAGACATAGCCTGGCAACTGGCCAGCGAGCAACGCTTCGGCTTGCGCCGGGCTATCGCATTCGTAAACCGATGCGGGATAAATTGGCGGCGCATGGGGCGCAGTAGGCAGCGGCGGCAGGGGCAGCGAACGCGGGCAAAGATCTTCGGGAAGCATAGAAATGTGGCGTAGGCTGCTAGCCTGCGTTTCTGGCTGGCTGAGGTTGGTTAGGCAGGCAAGATGCCTACCCCACGAGAATACAACGATACACTATAACCAATCCCCATGATCCAGCCACTCAAGAATCCTCATCGAGAAGTCCAACCGCACCTTGGTGTATGGGATGTGGCGGCGATCACGGTGGGGATCATCATCGGCTCTGGCATCTATCGTTCACCGCCGGATATTGCCTCGCGAGTTTCTGGCGCGGGCCCGTTGCTCTGGCTGTGGATCGCCGGAGGCGCGATCGCCATGGTCGGCGCGCTCTGCTATGCGGAACTCGCCGCCGCGTATCCGCATCAAGGCGGAACCTACGTCTACTTGAATAAAGCCTTCGGCAAGCTGTTTGGATTCCTGTATTGCTGGTGCGAGTTCTGGATCGTTCGCCCTGGCAATATCGGCGCGATGGCGTTCATCTTTGTTGAATACCTGGCGCAGATTGTTCCCGCGCTAACGCATGAGGATTCGTCGCTCACGGTGGCCGGCATGCTGGCGGCGTGCGGCGCGGTGCTGGTGCTAGGTGTGCTCAACTTGCTCGGCGTACGCACCGGCAAGCGGACGCAAATGCTGCTTACCACCGCGAAGATTATCGGACTCGTCGCCATCTTCGTTGTTAGTTTGCTTCCGAGCGCCGCCCTCGATACTTCCACGCCTGTCGAGCCGGCCAAACTTGATATCAATTGGTCGTTGGCGATGGTCTTTGTGCTGTTCGCGTTTGGCGGTTGGAATGAAACGGCGGCCGTGGCGGCGGAAGTCCGCGATCCGCAGAAGAACATGCTGCGCGGCTTGATGCTCGGCACGGGCCTGGTGGTCGTCGTGTATTTGCTGGTGAATCTCGCGCTGCTGCGGGGGCTGGGCTTCGATGGGATCGCTAGTGGCAAAGCCGTGGTGGCGACCTTGATGAATAAAGCGCTCGGGCCGATCGGCGGTCGCGCGATTAGCGCGCTGGTCTGCATCTCGTGTTTGGGGGCGATCAATGCGATGTTATTTACCGGCGCGCGTGTCTATTACGCGCTGGGTGTGGAGCAGCCTGCGTTTCGTTGGCTAGGGCAATGGAACGAACGACTCGGCACACCGGTTCGCGCGCTAGCGCTACAGACCTTGGTGGCGATTGTGGTCTTGATGGTGTTCTCAAGTCACAAGAACGCCTTCGAGCAATTGGTCTACTTCACGGTGCCGCTGTTCTGGTCGTTCCTGTTGTTGGTGAGTGTCGCGGTGGTGGTGCTGCGATTTCGAGATCCGCTATCGCCGCGTCCCTTTCGCTTGCCGCTGTTTCCGCTGGAGCCAATCATCTTCTTCGCCGCCAGCGCGCAGATGATTTATAGCGGCATCGTCTGGCTGACGTTTCAAGAGCGTAACGCGAACTTCTGGTTCAGCGCTGGCTCGATGGTGGTGGTCGTGCTATCGGCGCTAGCGGTTTACGCCGCGACTTGCTGGCGTCAAACCGGCGAACAGAGTTAAACTTTGCCGATTAAATCAACTCTGCGGCCCATCTGGCCGAAATTTGACGTGGGGTAGGCTTCCAGCCTGCCGTCCATAAACCTCGCCGTAATCGCAGGCTAGAAGCCTACGCCACATGACCACCGCCACGACCACGACTTTCGCCACCAGCGCCCATGCGCCAGGCGGTCCGCATTTCGATGCGCGGCTGGTGGACGATACGAAGTCGCAGATTCGCGCGCTGGTCGGCGAGATCGAAGCACTCGTCGCCAGTGATCAACCAGCCGCCGAATTCTTCGCCGGCTTCTTGTCACGCATCGTCACGGCGCTGGCCGGCGTCGGTGGCGCGATCTGGACCAAGAACGAAGCCGGCGAACTCGCGCTGGCCTATCACGTCAAGTGGCCACAAGCGGAACTGCTAGTGCCCACCGCCGAGCGGCAACATCGTCAGCTATTGCACAAAGCCTGGCCAGCGCAACCACAAACCGTGCCGCCGCAAGCCGGCGCGCAACAACCCGACGCCGCGGCCAATCCCACCGACTACTTGCTCGTGCTGGCACCATTGACCATCGATGGGCAAACAGTAGCGTTGGTCGAGATCTTTCAACGCCCCGGCGGCGGACCGAGCACGCAGCGCGGTTACTTGCGCTTTCTCGTGCAGATGGCGACGCTCGCCAGCGACTACTTGCAGCGCAATCGCCTGCGACAGTATCAAGATCGTCAGGCGTTGTGGCAGCAGTTCGAAAGCTATTTGAAAGCAGTGCATCGCAAGCTCGACGAGCGGCATACCACGTTCACGATTGCCAACGAAGGCCGACGTTTGACGCAAGGTGATCGGGTGAGCGTGTTGCTTTGCCGCGGTCGCCGCGCGATTGTGAAAGTGGTCAGCGGGCTGGATACGATCGATCGTCGCGCCGCCGAAGTACGCGCCATGGAGAAACTCGTCAGCACGGCGCTGGCCGCTGGCGAGCCAGTTTGGTTCGCTGGCGAAAGTGGCGCGCTCGCACCACAAATCGATGACGCGTTGCACGATTTCGTCGATCTCTCGCAAGCTCGCACTGTCGCGATTGTGCCGCTCTATGCGCCCCACGAAGCACCCGCGCGCCGCGCTCGTCCGTTGGGAGCGATCTTGGTCGAGCGTTGGCAGCAAAGTCATTGGTCCGATGCGGCGCGCGAGCGCGTGCTGGCAGTCGCCGAACATGGCGGTGCGGCACTGGCCAATGCACAAGAACATCAATCGCTGTTCTTACTGCCGCTTTGGAAAGCGCTCGGCAAAGCCGCCTGGTTCGCGCGGTTTCGCGCGATTCCCAAAGCGCTGCTGCTCCTGGCGATCGTGAGCGGATTGGTTGCGGCGTTGGTCTTGGTGCCGCGCGATTTCCAGCTGGCAGCGCGCGGTAAGTTGCAACCGACCGAGCGCCGCGATATCTTCGCCCGTGCCGATGGCGTGGTGGTGGCGGTGCCGGTCGAGCATGCACAAATCGTGCAGCCTGGCGAAGTGCTGGCGGAACTGCGCAATACCGATCTGGAAGTCGAAATCACTACGTTGCTGGGGAAGCAAACCACACTGCAAGAACAGCTCGCCACCGCGCAGCGCTCGCTGTTGCACGATACACAGCTCAGCCTCGAAGAGCAGAACCGCGTCGCCGGACAGATTCTGGAAGTGAAGCAGCAGTTGCTCAGCATTGAACAAGAACTCGCACTCCACGAAGAAAAACAAGCCCAACTGACGGTCCGTAGCGATCGCTATGGGCAAGTCGTAACCTGGCAAGTGAAAGATTTGTTGCTCAGCCGTCCCGTGCAGCGCGGGCAAGTGTTAATGGAACTGGTCGATCCGCGCGGCGCGTGGGAACTAGAACTCCATCTGCCGGAGAAGCGGCTAGGACACGCGCTCGCGGCGCAAGCCAACGCTGCAGAACAGCAACAATCGCTCGGCGTGACCTTTCAACTCAGTTCGCATCCCGGACAGGAGTTTGTGGGGCAAGTGGTCGAGATCGAACGTCGCGCCGTCACGCAAGGGGAGGCAGGCAACATGGTGCTGGTTCGTGTCGCCATCAATAAAGACTCGCTGCCGGAGTTGCACAGCGAAACCACCGTCACCGCCAAGCTGCATTGCGGCGAGCGACCACTGGGCTACGTGCTGTTTCAAGACTTGATCGAGACGGTGCAAGCGAAGGTGATGTTCTGGTTTTGAGATCAATCGTTGTTCGGGTCGCGAACGACATCCAGGCGCTGCGTTCGCCGAGCGAACTGCGACCGTGCTAAATGAAACGACAGGAGCTAACCCATGACCACCACGCTCACCTTGCTCACGATGCTGGCCTTGACGGGCCCTATCGCGCGGCCGGTTTCGCAACTGACACCGCAACCTGGCGCGGCGGTGACGATTCCGCATTGCCTCGTGTCCGTGATCGACGATGTGCAAGTACCGGCGCAAGAATCCGGCTTGCTGCAAGCGGTGAACGCAGAGGATGGCACGCTCGTGAAGAAGAACGATCTGCTCGCGCAGATTGACGATCGCGCGCCCAAGCTCCAGCGCTATGCTGCTGAAGTCGAGCGCGAAGCGGCGTTGGCCAAGGCGTCCGATGATGTCGAAGTCCGGCTCGCGGAAGCATCGCTCGAAGTCGCGCAAGCCGATGTCGCCGCCAGCGAGAAAATCAACGCCGACTCGCCGGGCCTCGTACCGGCCACGGAGTATCGCAAACTTAAAATGATGCGCAAGCGCGCGGAACTTCAAATCGATAAGAGCAAGCTCGATCTGTCTGTCGCCAAGATGACTGCCGACGTACACGACGCCGCCGTGAAAGCGGCCGACGATACCATCGAGCGCCGCCGCATTCTCTCCCCAATGGATGGCGTGGTACTTGCCCGCCTTAAACAAACCGGCGAGTGGGTGAATGCTGGCGAGCCCGTGCTGCGCGTGATCCGTATGGATGCCTTGCGCGTCGAAGGCCTGCTGCCGGCTGCCGACGTAAATCCCGCCGAGGTTCATGGTCAACCGGTGCGCGTGGAAGTGGATATTGCCCGCGGCCAACGCGCGCAGTTTACCGGTCGCGTCACGCATATCAGTCCCGTTGTGACGGCCGGCAATAAGTATCGCGTCCGCGCGGAAGTCGTGAACCGACTCGACAATCAACAGTGGCAACTTCGCCCCGGCATGTCCGCGGTGATGACGATCGGCGTTGAAACTAGCCCGCAGCGCTAGCGAGGAAGTACCCTCTCGATCGTCGCTACCACGGGTTGTCCTAAGATCATGACCAATACTTCCCTCATCTCCAGCACTTCGCGACCGCTGCGACTTCGCCAGCGCGCGGATCTCGACGTGCATCGGCAGGAGTATGAAGGTCGGCAGTACTGGGTCGTGAAGGACCCGCTCACGTTGCGATACTATCGCTTCCAGGAGGAAGAGTACGCCTTGCTTGCGGCGCTTGATGGCGAGATCAGTCTGGACGCGCTGCAGCGAGAATTCCAGCGGCGCTTCGCGCCGCAGAAGATCACCACCAGCGAGTTGCATCAGTTCATCGGCGTCCTCTATCGCGCTTCGCTGGTCGTCTCCGATGCCGCAGGGCAAGCCGCGCCGCTGATCGAGCGCAGCAACCAACGCGAAGCGCAAGGTCGCCGCGAAAAGTGGTCGAACCTGTTGGCGATCAAGTTTCGCGGCTTTAATCCTGATGCCGTACTCAACTGGCTTGACGATCACGTCGGCTGGCTCTTCACGAAAACGGCTATTTATTGCGCGCTACTGCTCGGCGTCTCGGCGCTGCTGCTGCTGTTTACCGAGTTCGATACGTTTCGCGCGCGACTTCCTGGCTTCCACGAATTCTTCACCTGGAAGAATTGGTTCTGGCTGTCGCTGACATTGGCAATCACCAAAGTGCTGCACGAGTTTGGCCACGGGTTAGCGTGCAAGCGACTTGGCGGTGAGTGCCATGAGATGGGCTTGATGTTCCTCGTCCTCTCGCCCTGTTTGTATTGCAACGTCTCCGACGCTTGGACGCTGCCCAACAAATGGCATCGCGCAGGCATCTCGGCGGCGGGCATGTATGTGGAAATGATACTGGCAAGTTTGGCGACTTTCCTCTGGTGGAGCACACGGCCGGGCTTGGTGCATTATCTGTCGCTGGATGTGATGTTCGTCTGCTCGGTTAGCACGCTGCTTTTCAACGCCAATCCGCTGCTCAAGTTCGATGGCTACTACATTCTGTCCGATTTGCTGGAGATTCCCAATCTGCGGACCAAAGCGGCTCGTCTGTTGCAAACGCGACTCGGGCAACTTTGCTTGGGACTTCCTGTGCCGCACGATCCGTTCTTGCCGCAACGCCATCAGTTGTTATTCGCTGGCTATGCGGTGGGGGCAGCGGCTTACGGTTGGTTGATCACGGCGTCGATTCTCTGGACGCTCTATCACTTGCTAGAACCTTATGGCTTTCAAGTCGTGGGACAATGTTTTGCGTTGCTCGCTGTCTATGGCCTCATCGCGCGGCCAATGTGGCAGATGGTGTCGTTCGTTTCGCAACCAGGGAGGGTTGATCGCGTGAACAAACCACGAGCCTTGGTCACGGCCTGCGTGCTGATGACGATACTGGTCGGCTTCTCCTGGCTGCCGCTGCCACATTACGTGACGTGTAGTGTGTTGATCGAACCGCGCGCCGCCATGAGTGTGTATGTCGATGTCGCGGGCAGCGTGCGCGAAGTCCTCGCCGAACCGTTCGCCATCGTCGAGCCTGGGCAGCCGCTGCTGCGCTTGGAGAATGTCGATCTGGAACTCGCCATCGCGCGACTCACCGCCGATCGCGAACAAATCGCGACGCGCTTGGAAGCGATGCGGGAGCGCGCGTTTGTTGACGATCACGCGGCGGAGCTGCTCGCGCATACCGAGGAAACCCTCGCCGCGCTCGATGCCCAATTGTCGCGCAGGCGAACCGATCTGGCGCGACTGACAATTCTCGCGCCTGCGGCCGGAGTCTTGACGCCAGCGGTCAGTACGAAAGCCCAGCAAAGCCGCAAGCAACTGGCGAACTGGTCGGGGCATCCGCTGGAATTGCGCAACGTCGGTGCCTATCTCAATAGTGGCGTGGTAGTGGGACAGATCGGCGATCCTCAGGCGGTGACCGCGCTGTTGGCGATCGACGAGCAAGACATCGATTTTGTAAGCCCCGGTTTGCCGGTGGATATTGTGCTCGATGAACTCCCTGGCCAGCGTTTAAGCACTCAGCTGGAGACGCTTTCGGCGCAAGAATTGACCGTCGCGCCACCTTCCCTTTCCCAAAAGACCGGCGGCGATTTAGAAACACGCACCGATGCCGCCGGGCAGGAATGTCCCGTACATACGACGTATCAAGCCAGCGCCTCGCTAGCCAACGATACCGGCCTGCTCATCGCCGGCGCTCGTGGTCGCGCTCGCATCCTGGCGGGTTACGAAACACTTGGCCAGCGCGTGCTGCGTGAAATCCGTCGCACGCTGGCCTGGGATATGTGACTACTCCTTCTTCGCTTCGGGCGCGCCGAGTTCCTTCTCGAGCAACTTGCCAAGTTCGGGACCGCGAGCATTGAGCGAGATGGCTTTGCCTTCTTTGTTCACCAGGATTACGGTCGGAATGCTGAGCACGCCGTAGTACTTGGCCGCCGGATGCTGACCGGCCCCATCTTTCTCGTGCAGGGTCATCCACGGCACTTTCTTCTCCGTCAGATACTTCTCCAGCGCGTCGCGATCCTGATCGAGACTGATGCCAATGACTTCAAAGCCTTTGCCGTGATAGGCTTCGTAGTTGGTCAAGATGTTGGGATATTCAGCGATGCATGGTCCGCACCACGTCGCCCAGAAGTCGATCAAGACGACCTTGCCTTTGAGGCTTTCCAGATTGAACGGCTTACCATCGGTGGTGGTACCTTCCAACACCATTTCGTTCCCTACCAGATTCAAACGGCGACCGGCACCGATCAATGTTTCGGCATAACCGGCGACCGCTTTGTCTTTGCTCTTGGTGAGCATGTCGCCAAGTTCGGCATAGGCCTTGGTCGCCAGATCGCGCGAGCCGCTAAACTCAAATCCTTGCGCGGCGCTAAAGGCCATTTGCAGGTCTTCTTGCGACAGCTCGGAGGTGGCGATGTAGGTCTTGAGCTTTTCGTAGAGCGCGGCATGCGCGGCGGCATCACCTCGTTGAAGGTTGCCGAGTTCCGCCACCAACATCACCCCTGACGCCATGCGATACGAGGCGGAGTTGGTGTCCTTTTCGTTCTTCAGAATCTTCTCCGCCGCGGCCTTGAGCGCTGGCGGCGACTTGCGCATGTGATTGACATATTCATCGCGCGAGCTGGGACGAAACGTCTTCACATTTTGAATGAAGTCGCTGAGGACCTTGACGTCTTCCGAATCAGGCACCGCATAGATATCGGCGGCTTCTGCTTTCGCTTCCGGCTTGTCGTCTTGCGCGACAGCGGCGTTTCCCGTCCAGCAAGTTCCAGCGACCACCGCCACGATAGCCGCGGCACGAACAAACGACCAAGAACGATACACGGCAGTCTTCCTTTGCGAAGAGGTGGGAGTGAGGTAGGCGTCTGGCCTGCTAAGTTTTCTATGTACGGAGTCTGCGTTATTACTGCTCACTGCGACATCACACCGCGACCACCATCCACCGGCAGACAGACGCCTGTAATATACTCGTGCTCGGCCAAGAATAATACAGCCGACGCGATGTGTTCCGGACGACCAGGGAGCTTGACCAATGTCTCGCGGATGGCCGCAGCGCGGTCGACTTCCGATAGCCCCGCTGGCACCATCGCTCTGCCAGGTAGCACGGCGTTGACGCGAATCCGTGCCTGCAGCGCTGCCAGTTCCACCGCCAAACTGCGCGTGAGCGCGACGATCGCTCCCTTCGACGGAAAGTATGCCGCGTAATCGAGATAGGGCGAATCGATCAGCGCATCGCCGAGGTTGATGATCGCCCCACCGGAGTCCTGTTTGGCCATCCGCAAGCCGGCTTGTTGCGCACACAAAAACGTGGCCAGCGTGTTGATTTCAAAGTGCCGGCGCACATCGGCGGCGGTGATCTCCGCAAACGAACGGGGCTCCCAAATCGCCGCGCAATTCACCAGCACATCGATTCGCCCCCAGGCGTTGTCAACGTGCGCGAACATCTGTCCAATCGCTAGCTCATCGGTTAAGTCGCCTGCCACGGCGAGCGCCGGCAAGCCGACAGTGCTCCACTCGCTGGCAAGTTCCTCCGCCAGTTCGCTATGACGATGTCCATGCAGCACCACGCGATAGCCACGCGCGCGAAACGCCTCGGCGACAGCGCGTCCCAAACGAGGCGCGGCGCTACCCGTGACGAACGCAACAGGATGTGGATCGGAAAAGGGATGCGACATCAAATTAACCGCCCGATCGCGCGCGAACCATTTGCACCACACCCCAAATCAACAAACCAACGCCCACCAAGACCAACAGGCCAGGGCTATTGGTTCCCAGCAGCGCCAACTTGCCACTGAGGCCACCAATGATGAACACGATGCCGATAATGATGTTCCACATGCAGGTTCGGTTTCCTTTCGTAGGGTCATGTTGACGGTGGGTTCCACGGGTTTTGCCAATCGCCCCAAGCCTCGAGATAGCTGACATAGGCGGCGGACGTCTCGCGGCGCTCCTCCAGCCAGGCTTTGGTATCGGCGATCAACTCTTGCTCCCGCTCCAGCGAGATGTTTCCCAGTACCACGCACGATCGCAAGAACACGAAGTACGTATCGAGCACATCGCAACGGCAGTAGTCGTTGATCTGGGCCAGTTTGCCTTCGTTGTACAGGTCTTGCACCATATAACCTTGCACATCCATCTTGCCAGGTTTGCCGAGGATATTGGCGGCCAGATTCAGCCCTCCATTGAAGCGCGTCGCGCCGAAGTTGGTGAGCAGATCATGCACATCGAGGTGGCTTTCGGTGTTGTAGCGATTGCGCGGCTGTTCGTAGGTCTTGCCTTGCAGATTGAACCAGCGCTGCAAGTTAATGCCGTAGCGAAAGGCCGCGAGTTCCAACAGCGGCACGTCGAACGTGCGACCGTTGAAGCTCACCAGCGTCGGTCGCTTGTACGCTTCCCAGCCACGCCAGAAATGATCGGTAATCACATGCGGGCGATACTGCGGATCATCCAAGGCAACGATGTCGATCAGGCGCAAGTCCGCAGCTACTTTGGCGACAATCACGGAAATCGGGAACTGAAACGTGTAGGGGATGAAATCGGTTTCAAACTTCGCCATCAGTTCGTCGCGATACTTGCGAATGGCATCTTCTGGCGAAAGATTCTGCCCGGGATAGCGCAGCTTGGAAACGAGCGCGCCGTCGGCAACACTTTCCACATCGAACACCAGGAATTTGACGGACCCTTTATCGGGCATGGGAGGCCCCTTTGCAGCCGCGCGCCGGCGGCACATGATAGGACGAGCTTGGCGGAATGTCCGTCAAGGTAACATGGCCAGTGGAAGGTAGAAAGTCGGAGGTCGGAATCGTTGCGACCGCGTCCCGATTTTCCTTGCCACGGTCGCTTCCCCTTCGAGTGCCATGATTAACTCCGCGCGCTTGCTTGATCGCTTTTTGCGTTACGTTCAAATCGACACCACCGCTGGCGTACCAGGCGGCGAGTATCCCAGTTCGCCAGGCCAATGGACCTACGGCAAGTTGCTCGTGGAAGAATTGCATGCGCTGGGCATCACGGACGCCACGCAGGATGAATTCGGCCTCGTGCTGGCCACCGTGCCGGCGACCGTGAAGCATCCCACGCCGATCGTAGCGTTCAATGCGCATCTGGATACTTCGCCTGAGACGACTGGTAAAGACGTCAAGCCGCAGGTCATTGCGAATTATTCCGGCGGCGACATCACGCTCCCCAAGGATCACTCGCAAGTGATTCGCGTGGCGAACAATCCAGAGCTTAAAGATCTCATCGGCAAGACGCTGATCACGACCGATGGCACAACGCTCCTCGGCTCCGACGACAAATCGGGCATCGCCGTGATCATGGAACTGGCCGCCACGCTCGTCGAGAATCCCCAACTGCCGCATGGGCCGGTGCGGTTGCTCTTCACGTGCGATGAAGAAATTGGCCATGGTGTCGATCATGTCGATTTGAATAAAGTCAATGCGACGGTGTGTTACACGCTCGATGGCGCCGGCGCGAACGAAATCGATACCGAGACCTTCTCGGCCGATGGCGCGATCGTGCGGTTTCGCGGCGCTAACATTCATCCTTCGATCGCCAAGGGCCGCATGGTAAACGCCATTCGCGCCGCTGGTGAGTTTGTCTCCCGTTTGCCGCGCGCGACGCTCTCCCCGGAAGTCACTTGCGATCGTCAAGGCTTTTTGCATCCCTATGGCATCGAAGGCGGCGTGGCGGAAGCCTCGGTGAAGTTCATCCTCCGCGACTTCGATACCCCAGCGCTTACCATGCAGGCCGACTTACTACGGGCGATCGGCAAACAAGTGGAAATGGAGTTTCCCGGACTGACGGTGGCGGTCGAAACCTATCCGCAGTATCGCAATCTGGGCGATGGCTTGAAACGCGAGCCGCGCGCGATCGCTTATGCCATCGAAGCGCATCGCCGACTGAAGCGCGAACCCAAGCTCAGCATCATTCGCGGCGGCACCGATGGTTCGCATCTCACCGCTAACGGCCTGCCGACCCCCAACCTCTCCACCGGCGAGCACAATCCGCACTCGCCCCTGGAGTTCACCTGCCTGGAAGAGATGGTCTCCGCCACCGAAGTCCTCGTCGAACTGGTGCAAGTTTGGGCATCGTAGGCTAGTTTTAGTGGTACTGGTGGGGCAGACAATCTTGTCTGCCTTG
>JBGSHH010000302.1:0-8061 GCA_041752355.1 Pirellulaceae bacterium
CTTATCACTGAGCACTTTCACGCGCCCGCCAGGCTGCCCTTTATCATTCATGCCCCGCGGATAGTCGCGCATTTCCACCACCCACAACCGACCATCCGGTCCCCAGTCGAACGCCACCGGATCGACGATCAGCGGCTCGGCGGCCACAAGTTCGATTCTCAAGCCTTTGGCCAGGCTCATGCTTTTCAGCGCATCTTCCGGCGATTTCGCAGGCGGAAACTCCTTGAGGTTCTCCTCGGTTGCTTCTTTGCCAGGCGCGGCGGAACGATCGGTGGGGGTGATGGTGGGTGCCTTTTCTGGTCCTCGCTCACGCTTCGGGTTAGTGTCGGCATCTTGCCCCAACAACTGGGTGAAGGAACGGCGATCGACATGATCAGGCTGGCGCTGGGTGTCTTCGTTTTGCCACCAAAGATGATTCGAGTGGAACCAAGTACCGTTGTTGGTGGTTGGTGACTCAAAGAAAGTCTCCTTGGTCGTCGCATCACGGACGATAGCTGGCCATGGCAGGCCGTCCTTCGCTGCGCCGGAACGGACAGTCGTCCAGCCTTGCTTCTTCGCATCAAAGAGATAGACACCGTAGAAAGCGTAGTTGGAATAGACGATGTCGTCATCATCGTCTGCGTCTATATCGATAAATCGTAAGCCGACATCGTACCCTTGGCTAACGACCACCACATTCTCAGGAAAGGAAATCGAGTTGCGACTCCAGTGACGGCCTTCAGCATCCCATACTAGATACGATGCATTCGGCCAATCACCGAAGATTGCTTCGCAAATTCCATCGTGATCGAGATCGCGCAGTCGCAGCCCGCGATCGCGCGGCGCCTGTCCTACATAACCGGTGATCACGCGCGATGGTAGGCCGTCTCGAAACTCTGCTCCTTCCACCCAATCAGCGCCAGAGAGGAGATAGGCTTTGCTATCGTTCGCGATAAAACATGCGCGACCATCCTTCGTTAGAATGCCGAACCGCGGCCCGCGCGCGTCGAACTTGTCGGGGAACTCACCTTCGAGCCACTTCCTCTCGTGCGGATCCCAAATGCGCGTGCGCTGCAGAGCTGCGTTGCCGATGACGACATCCATGTAGCCATCGCCGTTGGCGTCGAGAATGCGTACGCCGTTGTCGCCGACCGAAGTGTCCTCTCGCGGAGCGAGAGGACTACGCAACGACTGTCCCGCCAGCAAATTCTTCCTCAGCCTCTCCTCACACTCCTTAAAGTTCAAAAACTTCACCTTCTTCCCATGTTTGCTCACGGCATGGTCGATCAACTCCACGATCTGGTCGTTGCGAATCCAACCGTGCGGATGAAACACGAGGTTGTACACCCCTTTGCTTGATCACGCAGGCGTCGAGCGCGAGCTTGAGATCGCGCACCGTGTCGGGATTGTTCGGCTTCTGCACATGCTGGGCCGACCAATCGCTGGGGACGACACACGGGAACTGCCAACAAAGCTTGCCGATGACGTAGGGATACGGATAATCCTCAATCGTGTTCACAAACGACGGGAACGGCACGTAGCGTCGAAAGCGCTCCTCGCCTTGTTCGTTGAGCGTGATCTCTATGGGCAGCGTTTCGTCCTTCGACGTGATGATGTTGAAGACGCTGCTATCGATGGTGAGGAAATTATTCTTCTCGGTGGTCTTGTTGAAAATCTCCATCCAGAAGCGCGGGCTCGGTGTGTTCATCGAGTCGCAACATGGCATGCGAAACGCCACCGGCACATTGCCTGGGATCTCGTTCAGCAAATCAACGCATTTGTCATAGGTCCCCTTGGCTTTGTCAAAATCGCCACCAGCCAGGCAAGGGCAGGGGTGGTCGAAGGTGTGCACTTCGAGCGAGAGCCCTTCCTTGAGCCACTGTTGCAAGCGCTCGTGCTTGGGATCGACCTGATTGGTCATGATGCTCACCGGCGCGCGGCCATCGATCTGTTTCAGGCGATCGAGAATCGGCCGCAAGTACGTTTCGTACTTCTCCGGATCGCGCATGTCGTCGATCGCCAGCACCACCACGCATTCGACGTCCTTGTCGCCGACCCACTGCGGCGTGATGAGCTTGGGGAAATCCTTGTGCGGATAGTACGGATCACAAAACTCATCGAGATAGGTCAGGCGATTGCCATCGGCCGCCGCCACCGACGAACACAACACCAACGACACGACGAGTGAGAGGATAGCACGCATGGCCGCTGAACTCCTTGTCTATCTACCCATCTGGGCGAATCGGAGGAGGAAGGGAACCACCTAGACACCAAGGGCACCAAGAAAGACATGATACCAGCAGAATTAAGTGCAGGGGTTACCAAGGCACGAAGACACGAAGAAAAGGAGGAAGGCAGAGAGAAGGGGTAGTGGCCGCGGATCAACACGGATACCACGGATTTAAGAATTTTAGGAAGGAAGGGAAGGAAGTTATGCGACTGGCTCTCCTTCCACATTAATCTCATCTCATCCGTGTCGTCCGCGTTCATCCGTGGCCAACATCTTCTCTGTCTTCTCTTTGTGCCCTCTGTGACGCAGTGGTAAGTCTGTCCTGCCTTGCTTTCGCCGTGAACAGGTAGCTAAACGCGATGCAACAAGGCTTCGCCGCGCAGGCCGTGGAGCAAATTGGCGACGGAGATTTCGGCCATTTGCTCGCGGGTTTGCTCGGTGGCGCTCCCGAGATGCGGGGCGATGACGAGATTGTCGAGCGCCAAGAGTGGATGATCGCGCGGCAGCGGCTCTGGATCCGTCACATCCAGCGCGGCGCCATAGATCTGCCGATGCAGCAGTGCTTCGGTCAACGCGTTGAGATCCACCACCGCGCCGCGGGCAATGTTGATCAATGTCGCCGTCGGTTGCATTAACGCGAGTTGCCGAGCGCCGATCAATCCGCGCGTTTCGTCGGTGAGTGGGCAAGTGAGCATGACGTAATCGCTGGCGGAGAGCAGGTCATCGAGTGTCGCATATTTTACCCCCAACGTTTGCTCGGCCTCGTTGTCCCGCTGCCGCTTGTGATACAGCACGTTCATCTCAAAACCGCGTGCCCGCTGCGCGACTTGCCGACCAATGCGCCCCAGGCCGATGATGCCGAGCGTGGCGTGATGCACTTCGCGTCCCAGCATTTGGCAAGGATCGTAGTGCGTAAATGCCGCCGAGCGCGCGAATCGATCTCCTTCCACCACTCGCCGCGCCGCCGCTAACAACAGCGCGAAACCCATGTCGGCCGTGGCACCATCGAGAATTCCCGGCGTATTACCGACTACGATGTTTCTCGCCTTGGCGTCCGGCAGTCGAATATGATCGATTCCGACCCCATAGTTGCTAATCACTTTCACCTTCGGCAGGCGATCAAGCAGCGCGCCATCGACCAACGGATGGCCATAGGTGTAGATGCCGGTGATGGAGTCATCGTTGCCGTGCAGGGCATGCTCCCAGGGCAGGATCTCCACGTGACCGAATAACGACGTTGTGATGGCCGGAGCAAGCGGGGTATCGGCGAGAATGCGATGCATGGCGAAAGGTTGGGAAAGCGGAAAGCCGGCAGCAGGCCGTTTACCGTACTACAACAGCTGACGAATTGCCATGCAGAGGCGGCGTCCGCAACCGCACGAATCCTCAGGCAGGCTGCTGGACGGCACGGCTACCGGTGGTGAACGAAGGTGCAAGTGCTTGCTAGATAATAGGTTGCGTCGCTCTTCGGCACGTTCCCACCGCCCTCCGCTCCCAAGGGAACCTTTTCCAGTCTCCCAGCGTCAAACTCGCTACAAGCTACATTTAGGTACGGCCTAGAGCGAAATTGGTGTGCTGCGCACACCCTACGACCAATCCTGCGAATCCACGGTGGAGTAATTTCAATGGCGATGCGGCAGACCTGGAAACGACTGGCGTTGTCGGCGGCGATTGCAGCCTCGGCTTCTTTTTATGGCGTCACTGGTTGGACGCAGGAGAAAGCGACCGAACTGCCGGTCAAGCGGGTCGTCATGTTTAGCTCCGGGGTCGCCTTTTTCGAGCATTCTGGCGAGGTCGAGGGTGATGCCAAAGTCGATCTCAAGTTCAATGTCGACGATATCAACGACTTGCTCAAGAGCATGGTGTTGCAAGATCACGGCGGTGGTCGCGTCTCAACGGTGTCTTATGGCTCCAAAGATCCTATCACGCGCACGCTGCGCACGTTTAGCGTTGATCTGACACAGAATCCAACTCTGGCCGACTTGCTCGGTCAAATTCGGGGCGAGAAAATCGAGATCGACGCGCCGGAGAAGATCAGCGGTACGATCCTCGGTGTCGAAACGCGCCGCAAGCCCGCTGGCGAAGACAAAATCGTCGAAGTGCAGTTCCTGAATTTGCTCACCGAAGATGGCCTGCGCAGCGTCTCGCTGGAGAACGTCGGCCGCATCAAGATCAGCAATCCCAAGATCGATGCCGAATTGCGGCAAGCGTTGGTCATTTTGGCGATGAGCAAGTCGACCGACAAGAAAGCCGTCTCGCTTTCGTTTCTGGGACAAGGCAAACGCGCGGTGACAGTTGGCTATATCCAAGAAGCTCCCGTCTGGAAGACGAGCTATCGGCTGGTGCTGGAAGAAAAGGAAGCGCCGCTGTTGCAGGGTTGGGCGATCGTCGAGAATACGACCGAATCGGATTGGGACAATGTCAACCTGTCGCTGGTTTCCGGTCGCCCCATTTCGTTTGTCATGGACCTGTATCAGCCGCTCTACATTGATCGCCCTTGGGTGAAGCCGGAATTGTATGCCTCGCTTACGCCGCGCACCTACGATCAAGATCTGGCTGGCCAGGAAGCGGAGTTCCGCGCCGCTGGCGATGGCCTGCGCCAGAACCGTAGAGAACTGGAACTCGCCGAAGGCAAAGGCGGCGAGAACTTGCAGCGCGGACGCTTTGCCGCCAACGGTGCCGCCGCTCCACAAGCCGATGCCTACGCATTTGGTGGTCGCGCTGCGACGGAAGAAGCAACCAAGAGTCTCAAGGACATGCAGCAAACGATGCAGTCTGTCGCTCAAGCCGGTGATGTCGGCGAGATGTTCCGCTACAACATCGCCACGCCTGTGAAGGTGCAGCGCAGCGGATCGGCGATGCTACCGATTGTGAATGAATCGGTCGAAGGGGAGAAAGTTTCCATCTACAACCCCAACTCGCACGCCAAGCACCCGCTCAACGGTTTACGTTTGAAGAACACCACCGATCTGCATCTCATGCAAGGGCCCATCACGGTCTATGACGATGGTGCCTACGCGGGCGACGCGCAAATCCAAGATCTGCCTCCCAAGAGCGAGCGCTTGATTAGTTATGCGATGGATCTCGATACGGAAGTCGCACCCAGCGACAAAGGCCAGCCTTCGCACCTCATCAGTTGCAAACTAGTGAAGGGGACGCTGTATACGTCGCACAAGCATGGCCGGGCCAAGGAGTATATCGTCAAGAACAGCGGCAAAGCGACCAAGAAAGTGCTGATCGAACAACCACTCGATACCGCCTGGACGCTAATCGAGCCGAAAGAGGCGAGCGAGAAAACGCGCGATCTCTATCGCTTTGCGGTGCAAGCGGAACCGGGCAAGCCGGTGACGTTGGACGTGAAAGAAGAACGGACCACCAATGAACAAGTGGCCGTCAACAACCTCAACGATCCGCAGATTCGCATCTACTTGAACTCCAGCGTTGTCAGCGCCGAAGTGAAGAAAGCGCTCGAGGAAGTGATCAAGCGTAAAACCGCCATCGATCAACTCATCCAAGTACGTCAGGAGATGGAACGCCAAATTGCGATCATCGGCCAGGAGCAGGAACGCATCCGCGGCAACATGGCCCAGACGCCGAAGGAATCCGAACTCTTCCGTCGCTACCTCACGAAGTTCAGCGAGCAAGAAGACAATATCGAAGGCTTACGGGCGAAAGTGACCGCCAACATCGAGCAAGAACAGAAGCTCCGCCAACAGCTCGACGCCTATCTCATCGGACTCGATTTGTCGTAGGACCGTTCTGTATCAGCATGAAGCCAAGAAGAAAGCCTCGTGGGCGCGAAACCCACGAGGCTTTTTCGTGTTTAGCTTGGTATGGTTCTTTGTCAATTAGAATTTGCTGCCATCCACGACCAGGCCATCTTTCCGGTTTCCTAGGCGAGCGTGGGTGACAAGGTCGATGCTGTAGTTAATGTTGCGCACCGAACCATCGCAGAGCGCCACTTGAAAACCGCCAGCGTGAGGACTGCCATAGATATACACATTGGCGGTGCCAACGCGATCTTGCAACGGGCTGCCGAAGCTAGCATTCGAGGAGCGATAGAGATCATTGTCGTAGCCGACGTACATGTTCTCATTGTCGGCCGCGTCGGTGCCCGTGGTGTAAGCCGCAGGCGAAAGATACTTTTCGCCAACCAAATAGGTATTGGTGGTGCCATCGCGAATATCGCCGATGCCGATTTCGCTACGTTGAAAGCAAATGCCTGATTCGATCGAGACATCCGTCCAACCATAGTTTGGATCGTCGCCTTGGGCGATCGAACTAGGACCAGGCGAAACTTCATTGCGATTCTGATCGCCGCAATTGGCGGCGTAGTCGGTGCGGCCACTCTTGCCGGGCGCGACATTGCCGGCCGAAGAATAATAGCTGGAATTGTCGGTATAAGCTTTGGGTTGACGACGACTGGGGCAATTAAAAATGTTGACGGCCGTTTGGGCTCGCAGTTTTAAGGAATTGACACGAGTCGCGCCTGTTTGCCCCAGTCCTTGATTGCGCAAGTTTTCCTGTTCCACGTATCCCAACGAGTTGAAGATCCAGCCGCCGGGTTGTGCCTTGTCGGTCCCTCGATCGGGCTCGCCGATCCACGACCAGCCCCAGCCGCCCGACTGAAAGCGATTAAACGCGGAGTGATGATTGTGGAACGCCAATCCCATTTGCTTGAGGTTGTTCGCGCATTGCATGCGTCGCGCAGCTTCCCGCGCTGATTGCACGGCCGGCAACAATAGCGCGACCAAAATGCCAATGATCGCGATCACCACCAACAGTTCCACTAGTGTGAAACCGCGGCGTCGCTGGAGAGGTAAATTCATAATGCCAGTCACTCCGTACAAGTACCATCGATCAATAATGGCGAACGCCAAACGCCCCGCTGGGTGAATCCCCACAGGCCGATAAAAACCACATCCCTAAGCAACGCTGACGTTGCGATTTCGTTGTTGGAGAAGTTGAACCAAGAAGAGATGGCGATGAAAAATTTGACGGACTTGGGGCCGTAACTTTCCGGTCGCCACCGGTCATTGTGCCCCCTAGGGAATGTTTGGTCAAGATTTCTATCCATTTTCCTGGCGCTTGCGGCAAAACGCATAGCTCGCTGTATCAGGGGGTCTGGCGCTCGAAGTGTCACATCCTCTTGCTCCGATCAGTGCAGCGTGATGGGTGAATCTGCCCGCGCGGCATGATAGACTGCCCAGGCGAACTCCTCCTTATTTTCCCGCCTGTTTTTGGAGAAATGGTCATGCGCCGAATGGGACTTCTCGTGGTCGCGCAGGTCGTACTTTGGGGATTAATTGGCTCGAACGTGCTCATGGCGGCAGAGCCTGCGACGAAGCTCAACCTTCACGCCCGCACCCACCAGGCCGATTCCAAAAATAAAGATCGCTTTCTGATTTTGGAGCAGTCCCTCGCCTGGAACGCCCAGGAAACGGCGATCGTGGTTTGCGATATGTGGGACAAGCATTGGTGTACCGACTCGACCACGCGAGTTTGTGAAATGGCTCCGCGGATGAATGAAGTCCTCAAATCGGCGCGCGACCAAGGCGTGTTCATCATCCACTGTCCGAGCGACACCATGGAGTTCTACAAAGATCACCCCGGCCGCAAACTGGCCCAAAGCGCTCCTCCAGTAGAAACCAAAATTCCAATTCAGCGCTGGTGTTTCCTGGATGAGAAGCGCGAAGCGCCCCTCCCGATCGACGACAAAGATGGCGGCTGCGACACGGTCGATCCGCCCAAGAGCTTTCGCGCCTGGACCAAGCAGCACGACGCACTAGAGATCAAAGCTGGCGACGCGATCACCGACAGCGCCGAAGCGTTCTACTTGATGAAGCAGCGCG